>JAKAFQ010000072.1 GCA_021817875.1 Pseudomonadota bacterium | reverse complement strand
CGGGCGCCGCAGGTCTGCTCAACGCGCTCGAGCGCCGCGGGCTGCGCGGCCAGCGCGTGCTCCATCCGACCAGCTCACGCGCGCTGCCTTCCTTGAGCGAGGGACTCGCCCGGCTCGGCGCCGAGGTCGTGAGCATCGAGGCCTATCGCACTGTGGCGGGCGCGTCGCTCGATACTGAGGCCTGCCGCGCCGCGATCGCTCGCCAGAGCCTCGGGGCGGTCACCTTCGCCAGTCCCTCGGCAGCCACCGAGCTCGAGAGTGCGTTGGGAATGGAATATTTCCGCGAGCTTCTGCGGGCCGCCCCGGCAGTGGCCATCGGTCCGACCACGGCACGCGCGTTGAGCGCGCGCGGCTTCTCGCCGTTCGTCGCCGAGCCGCATACACTGCGCGGCCTCGCCCTGTGTTGCGAGGCGCTGGTGCGCGGGATTCAGGCGGGTTCGCCGGGTGCGGACCCCGGACACCAAGCGGCGCTGTGCGCCGAAAAGAGGCTGACATCATGACTTTCCCGAGCGTACGGCCGCGGCGCACGCGCCAGACGGAACTCTGGCGGCGCATGGTCCGCGAAACCCGTCTCACCCCCGAGTCGCTCATCTATCCGCTGTTCGTGATCCCCGGAGAGGGCGTACGTCAGCCGGTGTCGAGCATGCCGGGCATCGCGCAGCTCTCGGTCGACGAGGCCGTGAAGGACGCGCGGGCCGCGGCCGATGCCGGGGTGCCGGCGGTGCTGCTGTTCGCCGCACCGGAACGGAAAGACGCGGGCGCCAGCGCCGCGCTCGACCCGCACGGACTGGCGGCCCGGGCCATCGCGGCGATCAAGTCGGCCTGCCCACAGCTGCTGCTGTGGACCGATGTCTGTCTGTGCAGTGCCACCGATCACGGCCATTGCGGGCACGTCCTGCCCGACGGAACGATCGACAACGATAGCTCGGTCGAGACCCTCGCCCAGGTGGCGCTCAACTACGCGCGAGCCGGCGCCGATGCGGTGGCGCCGAGCGACATGATGGACGGGCGCGTGCAGGCCATCCGCCGGGTGCTCGACGAGGCGGGCTACGCCATGACGCCCATCGTGTCGTACGCCGCCAAGTTCGCCTCGTCGTTCTACGGCCCGTTCCGCGAGGCCGCCGAGTCGACACCGGCCTTCGGCGACCGGCGCAGCTACCAGATGGATCCGGCGAACGCGCGCGAGGCGCTGCGCGAGGTGCTGTTGGACATCGAGGAAGGCGCGGACCTCGTCATGGTCAAACCCGCCCTGCCCTACCTCGACATCATCCGTCAGGTGCGCGACACGGTACGCGTGCCGTTGGTCGCCTACCAGGTGAGCGGCGAGTTCAGCCTGATCAAGGCGGCCGCGGAGCGCGGCTGGATCGACGAGCGCGCGGCGGTGCTCGAGACCCTCACCGGCATTCACCGCGCCGGCGCCGACCTCATCATCACTTACTTCGCGCCCCAGGTGGCCCGCTGGTTGAAGGCATGAGCACGAGCGCCGCCGAGACCTCGGTGTTTCTGGCCGCCTGCCGCCGCCAGCCGGTGCCGTACACGCCCATCTGGATCATGCGCCAGGCGGGCCGCTACCTGCCCGAGTACCGTGAGCTGCGCGCACAGGCGGACTTCGTCACGTTGACCCGGACGCCCGAGCTCGCCGCCGAGGCCACTTTGCAGCCCCTGCGCCGCTTCGGGCTCGATGCGGCCATTCTCTTCAGCGACATCATGACGCCGCTGCAGGGCATGGGCGTCGACCTCACCTTCGAACCCGGACCGGTGGTGCGCGAGCCGGTGCGCGGCGACGCGGCGATCGATGCGCTGCGCACGCTGGTCCCGGAACGCGACGTGCCCTTCGTGTTGGAATCCATCCGGATGGTTCGTGCGCAGGCGCCGCGCGGCGTGCCGCTGATCGGATTCGCGGGCGGGCCGTTCACGCTCTTCTGCTATCTCGTCTGCGGGCGCCCGCAGAAGGAGTTCGAGACGGCGCGCGCCTTTCTCTACGCGCAGCCGGCCGCCAGCGAGCGCCTGCTCGAGAAGCTGGCGGATGCAATGGCCGCCTACCTGCAGGCGCAGGCGCGCGCCGGCGCCCAGGCGCTGATGCTGTTCGAGTCCTGGGCGGGACTGCTCGCGCCGCCACAGTTCGAGCGCTTCGCGCTGCGCGCCGCGCAGCGCACCCTCGGGGCGCTGCGCGGCAGCGGCGTGCCGCTCATCTACTATGTCAACCAGGGCAGCGCGCTCCTGGACAGTCTCGCCGGGGTCGATGCCGATGTCATCGGCGTCGACTGGCGCTCACCGCTCGGTGAGGTGCGCCGGCGGCTCGGTCCGGACAAGGCGGTGCAGGGCAATCTCGATCCGGCGGCGCTGTTCGCCCCTCCCGAGGAGCTCGAGCGCCAGGCCGCGCGGGTGCTCGCGGAAGCCGGCCCCGCGCCCGGTCACATCTTCAACCTCGGCCACGGCATCTGGCCCCACGCCGACCCGGGGGCCGTGGCGCGGCTGGTCGATTACGTGCACGAGCACTCCGCGCGCCGGGCGCAGGCAGCGGGAGCGCAGTCCTGATGACCGCGACCGCCGGCGAAGATCTGGCCGGGGAGGCGGCGAAGTATTTCCGTGACCTGCAGGGGCGCATCTGCGCCGCGTTCGAGACCTTCGAGCCATCGAGCCGCTTCGAAGCGCGCAGCTGGCGCCGGCCGCAAGGCCATCGGCTGCAGGGCGGCGGGGAATCACGGCTGATGCGCGGCGAGGTGTTCGAGAAAGTCGGCGTGAACTTCAGCGACGTCCACGGTGTGTTGGCCGAGCAGGCGCGCGGCCAGGTTGCCGGCGCGGCAGCCTCGGGCGGACAGTTTCTCGCCTGCGGCATTTCGCTCGTGGCGCACCTGACCAACCCCTACGTGCCGGCGGTCCACCTGAACCTGCGATATCTGCGCACCAGCCGCGCGTGGTTCGGAGGCGGCACGGACCTGACACCGACCTTCCCGTTCGAGGAGGACACCGCGGAGTTCCATGCGGCGCTGCGCGGCGCGTGCGACACCTACCGGCCGGACGCCTACCTTGAATTCAAGGAGTGGTGTGACCGGTACTTCTATCTGCCGCACCGGCGCGAACCGCGTGGAGTCGGCGGCATCTTCTTCGACGAGCTCGCCGGTCCCGACGCCAGGGCGGATTTCGCCTTCGTGCGCCAGGTGGGCGAGGCGTTCCTCGGCGTCTATCCCCGGCTCGTCGCGCGACGCAGGCAGTTGCCGTATGACGAGGCAGCGCGGCAGAGACTTCTGTACAAGCGCGGCCGCTACGTCGAGTTCAACTTGGTCTATGATCGGGGCACGAAGTTCGGCTTCCAGACCGATGCCGATCCCGAGGCCTATCTCATGAGCCTGCCGCCGCTGGTCAGATGGTGAAGCGCGCCAACCCGATGCTCAGAAAATGCCTGCCACCGCTGTGCGCAGCGTTGGGGCTCGTCCTCACGGCCTGTTCGCAACAGGGTCCGCAGTTCATGCCGAAGGCCTCAGAGGCCCCTGCCACCCCCGCGGCGCAGGCCAGCGCCACGCGCCCGCGCGCATCGGGCCCCATTGCCGCGCGCCGGGCGTCGACGCTGCTCTCCACGCCCGTGCAATCCCAGGCCGGACAGCCGCTCGGGACCATACAGGACATCGTCTTCGATACTCGCGGACGCGCCACCCATCTGGTGATCCGCCACGACGGCAAGCTGGTGCCGATCCCCTGGCTGCTCGCGGTGTCGAACATCCACGACGGCATCCTGGTGTTGAGTCAAAAGCGGCTCGACGGCGCGCCCGGTTTCGCTCCCGGCGCCTGGCCGGAGATCACCGATCGGTCGTGGAGCGCCGCGGCGGATGCGTACTGGACGGTACCGATCGATTCGACATCGCGCTCGCGCGCCCGGCCGACCTATTAAAGCGCCTGCATCGGCCCCTGATGCGCGTCGTCCGCTGGATTCTGATCACCGTCGCCGCGCTGGTACTGCTCGCGGCCCTGACGCTGGTCAGCATCACGCTGCTGATCAACCCCGACCGGTACCGCGGTGAGATTCAGCGGGTGGTGAGTCGTGCCGCCGGCCGGCCATTCCTGATCGAAGGACACCTGCGCCTGTCGTGGTTTCCCGGGTTGGGCGTGAGGATGGGGGCGGCGCGCCTCGGCACCGCGCCGGGGCAGCCGGGACCGGACCTGATTGACTGGCACTCGGCGCGGCTTCGTGTGGGCCTGCTGCCGTTGCTGCTGCACCGCCAGGTGGTGATCGGGACGGTTCATCTGCGGGGCGCGGTCATCCATCTGTGGCGCGGGCCGGACGGCCGGGGCAACTGGCAGGGGCTGTTCGGGCACGCGCCCGGCGCCGGAGCGCCCGCACTGCCCGTGGTCGGCGGAGTGGTCCTGACCGACGGCGCGCTGTATCTGGAGGAGCGGGGCAGGCAACTGGGACTGACACACTGGCAGCTGCGCGTCGGTGCCTGGCGGCCGGGCAGGCCGCTCGCCATCCGCACCCGCTTCGTGCTGCACGGACGCCCCTTGCCCCCGGCGGGGGTACGAGTGCAGCTGCGGATCCCCTGGCTGCGCCTCGAGGCGGCGCCGCTGACCGTCTCGGTACGGGGGGTGGGGCTCCAGGTGGCGGACGCCACGGTGACGGGTCTTGCCGCACTGAGCCGCGGCACGCACGGCCTTTCCGGCAGCGGGGCTGTGGCCTTTGCCGTCCCCTCGGTGCGTAAGCTCATCGGGCTGCTCGGCATCCGCATGCGGTTGCCCGAAAACCGCACCACGCTCGGGCGGCTGGCGCTGAGCGGCCGCTGGCGCCTGAATGACGGCACGCTGAGCGTCAAGCCGCTCGTCGGCCGGTTCGATGCGACCACCCTGACCGGATGGGTCGACTATGCCGGCGCTCGGAAGCGGTGGACGTTCGCGCTCCATGCCGACCGGATCGATTTCGCAGGCTACCTGCCACCGACCCGGACCCACCGCAAGCCGTGGGCACTGCCGGTACGGGCGCTGCGCGCCCTGCATGCCCGCGGCACGCTGACGATCGGGCAGGCGCGCATCGGCGGCACGACCCTGCGGGACCTGCGCCTGCAGGTGCAGTAGACATGGAATCGGACTTCACTGCCGCAGGCCGCACGCCCGAGGCGGGGCCGTGTTTTGCGCGTGCGCTGATCGACTGGCAGGGCCGCAGTGGACGCCACGCGCTGCCCTGGCAGCGCGATCGCACTCCCTACCGGGTGTGGGTATCGGAAATCATGCTGCAGCAGACCCAGGTCGGCACCGTGATCCCGTACTACGAGCGCTTCATGCAGCGCTTTCCCGACGTGCGCACGCTCGCCGATGCGCCGCTCGATGCCGTGCTGCACCTTTGGGCGGGCCTGGGCTATTACGCGCGGGCGCGCAACCTGCACCAGGCCGCGAGCCGCATCCGCGACGAGCACCGCGGCCAATTCCCGCAGCATTTCGAGGCGCTGGCGCGGCTGCCCGGCATCGGCCGCTCCACCGCCGGAGCCATTCTGGCGCTGAGCCTCGGCCAGCGATTTCCCATCCTCGATGGCAATGTGCGGCGGGTGCTGTCGCGTCACTTCGGCGTGGAGGGCGGCGCCTCGGATCGCACCACCGTGGCGCGTCTGTGGGAACTCTCCGAGGATTGCACGCCCGCGCAACAGGTCGATGTGTATACGCAGGCGATCATGGACCTCGGCGCCACGGTGTGCACGCGCCGCAACCCCGCCTGCGGACAGTGTCCGCTCTCCGGGCAGTGCGTCGCACACCTCGCCGGCCGTCAGCATGAGCTGCCCGCGCCGAAACGCCGCCCGGAGCGGCCGCTGCGCCGGGTGTTCATGGTTGCGGTCTTGCGGCAGGACGGCAGCGTGCTGCTCGAGCGTCGCCCCGACAGCGGCATCTGGGGCGGCCTGTGGTGCCTGCCACAGTTCGATAGCTCGGCCGGGGCCGAGGAGTTTCTGCGCCGTCACGTGGATTGTGCCGCACCCCCACAGCCCCTGGAGGCTCTGCAACACGCGTTCACGCATTTTGATCTTGTCATCACGCCGCTTCTGGCCCATTGTTCGGAAACTCGAACGCCGGACCCGGCGCGACAGGCCTGGTACCGCGCAACCGCTCCCGGCCCGCTCGGTCTTCCCGCCCCGATCAGGAAGTTCCTGCGGCGCCTGGCGGACAGACCGGTGCAGACGCAACTTTTTGCCTGACAGTCATTGGAGATTTCCGTGTCCCGAATGGTGCAGTGTGTGATGCTCAAACGCGAGGCACCCGGCCTCGAGCGCCCGCCCTACCCCGGCGAGCTCGGCAAGCGGATCTATGAGCACGTCTCACGCGAAGCGTGGGCCCGCTGGATCCAGCACCAGGTCATGCTGATCAACGAATACCGCCTGAGCCCGATGGAGCCCAAGGCTCGCCAGTTCCTCGAGGCCGAGATGGAGAAATTCTTCTTCGGTGCCGGTTCCAGCCGGCCCGAAAGCTACCAGCCACCCGCAGAGGGCAAGCAAGCCTCCGATTGAGCCGGCACCCGGCGGCCGATTGCCCGCAGGGCGCGCACTCGCCGGGGGCAGCCGACCGCGGTTGGACGGCCGCCATCGCCCCCACGCGACGGCATTCCCGCGCCACGTCTGCGGTGGACTCAGGCTCTCTGCCGCTCCGGCAGCGCCACGCTCAACTCGAGCACTTCGTGGCCTTCCTCGCGCTCGAGGCTGACCTGGATCGCCTCGGGATCCACGTTGACGTACTTGTGAATCACCTGCAGGAGCTCCCGCCTGAGCAGCGGCAGGAAGTCCGGCGCACCGCGGGTGCTGCGCTCCTGTGCCACGATGATGCGCAGGCGCTCCTTGGCGATGCTGGCCGAGGAGGGTTTGCTTTTGAACAGGGCCAACAGTCCCATGTCAACCTCCGAACATGCGGGCCAGGAACCCCCGTTTGGGTTCCTGGAGGAACCGCAGCGGCAATTGTTCGCCGAGCAGGCGCGCCACCGCATCCTCATAGGCCCCGGCGGCGTCGCTGTCTTCGTTCAATATGACCGGGACACCTGAGTTGGACGCCGCCAGGACGTCGGTGGATTCCGGCACCACGCCGATGACATCCAGGCCGAGGATCTCCTTCACGTCATCGACGCTCATCATCTCGCCGTTGGCCACCCGGCGCGGGTTGTAACGGGTGAGCAGCAGGTGCTCCTTCACGCCGCCATTGCCGTTCGCGGCGCGCCGGGTCTTGCTGGCGAGCAGCCCGAGGATACGGTCGGAGTCGCGGACCGATGAGACCTCCGGGTTGACCACCACCACCGCGCGATCGGCAAAATACATCGCCAGGTGCGCACCCTTCTCGATGCCCGCGGGCGAATCGCACACGATGTAGTCGAACCCCTCGCCGACCAGCTCATCGAGCACCCGCTGCACCCCGTCCTCGGTCAGCGCATCCTTGTCGCGGGTCTGCGAGGCCGCGAGCACATGCAGACCGTCCAGGCGTTTGTCCTTGATCAGTGCCTGCTTGAGGCTGCAGTCGCCATTGATGACATTGACGAAGTCATACACCACGCGGCGCTCACACCCCATGATCAGGTCGAGATTGCGCAGCCCGATGTCGAAGTCGATGAGCGCCACGCGCTTGCCGCGGCGGGCCAGCCCGCAACCCAGGCTGGCCGAGGTGGTCGTCTTGCCGACCCCGCCCTTGCCCGACGTCACCACGATGATCTCACTCAATGTTCTCTCCTCGACGAATCAGTTGGGCCGGACGCAGCGAGCTTCTGACGAACCTGCACGCACGCGCGACGGAGGCGGATTTTCCCCGGGACCAGGCGCGACGGCCGGAGTGTACTCGATGTCCATCGGGGCGGTGCGCCGAGGTCCCGGGCGAGAGTTGTGCCGCGAGCCGCCCGCTGCCGCGCTGCGCGGTCTGCGGATCCGCAGGCAAATCGCGCCCCGCCCGCGGTGGTTGATTCCGGGGCGCAGCGCGGGCACGCCGGGATTCATCACGGTCTCCTTAAGCGCCCAACCGCTCGAAATGCAAGTCGTCGCCATCCAGCCACGCCTGCACCGGTTTGCCCGAGAGCTCCGGCGGCAACGTCTCGAACACGCGGAACACCCCGGCGATCGACACCAGCTCCGCGCGGAATTCCTGACAGAACACCCGCGCGGAAGCCTCGCCGCGCGCACCGGCCACCGCGCGTCCGCGCAGTGCCCCGTAGACGTGCACACAGCCATCGGCGATCACCTCCGCGCCGGCGCCGACCGCGGCGGTGATCACCAGATCATGGCCCCGGGCATAGAGCCGCTGGCCGGAGCGCACGGGCTGATGATGCAGCTGCGCGATCGAGCCCGGTCCGTCCGGCTCGCCCGGTTGCTCCTGCGGGTGCGCCTCGCTCTGGCGTACCGCCTGCACGGGCGGGCGAAACTGCCGGAACGGCGGCAGCACCGGCAGGTCAAGGGGACCGGAAAGCGCCTGCGCGGCCTCCGGGCCGCTCGCCAGGCCCACCGGGCACATGCCGGCGCGGCGCACGGCTTCCAGCACGCCGCGCATCTGCTCGACCGTGGGCTGCCGGCCGAGCGGTCCCAGATCGAGCGACACCGCGGTCCGCTGGAAGAAATTCGGCGCGGTCGCGACCCGTCCGGTCAGCTCATCGAGAATGGCGCCCGG
Organism: Pseudomonadota bacterium; assembly: GCA_021817875.1. The sequence goes on along the minus strand of JAKAFQ010000072.1, from coordinate 3,332 downwards.
ATCGGTGGTCCAGATCAGCACCTGGATCAGCCCCACTTGACCGAAACGGATGTCGATGGCCGGCGCCGGCGCGGCCTCGGCTCTCTGCGTTGTCATGGAGTCCCTGGCGCGGTGCGTGAGCAGATGAGGTGGATCGCGCTGCCCAGTGTAGCGGCTCAGGGCCGCCGCCGCACGCCCCGCACGGGCTCGGCTGCCAGGGGATCTTCCGGCCAGGAGTGCCTGGGGTAGCGGCCGCGCAGCGCCTTGCGCACCTCGCTGTAGGAGCCGCGCCAGAAGCCGCCCAGGTCACGCGTCACCTGCACCGGACGATGGGCCGGGGAGAGCAGCCTGAAAGTCACCGGCACCCGCCCGCCACCGAGCCGCGGCGTCTCCGACAGTCCGAACACCTCCTGCAGGCGGACCGAAACCGCCGGGCCGCTCTCTTCGAGATAATCGATACGAATGCGCGAGCCCGTCGGAACGCTGAGATGCGTCGGCGCCAGCTCCTCGAGCTGACGCCGCTGCTCCCAACTCAACCGTGCGAGCAGCGCCTGCTCGAGCGGCAGGCCGGCCAGATGTTCGCGGCGGGTCAGACCATCGAGCCACGGCGCGAGCCATTCGGCGAACGAGACCGAGAGCGCCGTGTCGGACAGGTCGGGCCAGCCTTCGTACGCCCCGTCGAGCCGGCGCACGAATGCCACGCGCGCCTGCAGATCGCGCGCTCCCGGGGTCCAGGGAAGCGAGTCTATCCCGAGGTCACGCAATCCCTCGAGCAGCGCCGCGCGCGCCTGATCCGGCGGTACATCGGATACCACGCGCTCTTCCAGCTCCAACGCATCCAGCCGCAGCACCCTCCGGGCCAGCACCGCCTGCTCCCGCCGGCTCCACTGCACGCTCTGGCGCCACTCGAGGCGCTCCGGCACAACGGTTTCCAGCTCGGCGCGCTCGATCGGCGCGGCGAGCTGGATGCGCGCGTCACGCTCACGGTCATCGAGGCTGACCGCGACGATAAACTCCTGTCTCGAGAGACTCTGCGGCTCCGGGAAATGCGCGCCCCGACCGTTGGCGAGCGTAAAGCGGCCCTCCTGCCCCGGACGGCGCCGACCGATGCGGTCGGGGAAGGCGAGCGCGAGCAGCGCTCCGACGGAGAGCGCTCCGCCTGCCGGACGGCCGGCCAAAGCGGGCGGGACCGCGTCGGCGAGCTGACGAGCCAGGTCGCGGGCCGTGCTGCGCACCGCCCGGATCCCGAACCGGTCGGCGCCCACCGCAGGCTCACCCCCCAGGATCTCGAGACGGCTGCGGATGTCGGCGTCGCGCCCGCCCGACGTCCCGCGCAGCAGATCCCGCTCCGAAAGCAGCGCGGCCAGGTCAGCGGCCACCGGCAGATCGCCCAGCGATCGGGCGCGCAGCAGCATGTGCGCCAGGCGCGGGTGCACGCCCAGGCGAGCCATCTCCCGGCCATGAGCGCTGATGCGCCCCTCGCGATCGAGCGCGCCGAGCCGCCCGAGCAGATCGCGAGCACTCGCCAGGGTCGCCGCGGGCGGCGCATCGAGCCATCGGAGTTCGTTGGCCTCGCGCACCCCCCACTGGGCCAGTTCGAGTGCCAGCGGCGTGAGGTCCGCCTCCAGGATTTCAGCCGGCGTGAACGGCGCCAGCATCCTGTGCGCCCCCTCGCTCCACGCGCGGTAACACACACCGGGGCCGAGCCGTCCCGCCCGGCCCTGGCGCTGCTCGGCCGATGCGCGCGAGATGCGCTGCACCTCCAGGCGGCTCATGCCCGTGGCCGGATCGAACTTCAGGCGGCGCACCAGACCGGAATCGACCACTGCGCGCACGCCCTCGATGGTGAGGCTGGTCTCGGCGATGTTGGTCGCGAGCACGACCCGGCGCATGCCGGCGAGCGGGGTCAGCGCCACATCCTGGTCCTGCGCGGAAAGCTCACCGTACAACGGCAGGATGCGCACGCCTCGGGGCACCCCTGCCGCCTCCAGCAATGCGCTCACCCGCCGGATTTCGCCCGCCCCCGGCAGAAACACCAGCACATCGCCGTGCTGCTCGTCGAGTGCCCGCAGGATGAGCCGCGTCACGAGCGGCTCCGGGCTGTCCGAGCCCCGAGCCTGCCCCTGCGCGAGCGGCGGCGGTCCCTGGCCCGCGTAATGCGTCTGCACCGGGTGAGTGCGGCCCTGCGCACAGACACAGGAACCGCCGAGCAGCCGCGAGATGCCCTGGGACTCGAGTGTCGCCGACATGACCAGAATCCTCAGGTCGGGTCTGAGGGTCTCGCGCGCGTCGAGCGCCAGCGCGAGGCCCAGATCCGCCTGCAGGCTCCGCTCGTGGTACTCGTCGAACAACACGGCTGCGACACCCTCGAGCGACGGGTCGGTCTGCAGCATCCGTGTCAGCACGCCCTCGGTGACGACTTCGATACGCGTCTGGCCGGACACGCGCGTATCCCGGCGCATGCGATAGCCTACCGATCGCCCGACGGGCTCGCCCAGTGTGTCCGCCATCCGCTGCGCGACCGCCCGTGCCGCCAGGCGCCGAGGCTCCAGCATGAGCAGACGTTTGCCCGCCGCCCACGGCTCCTGCAGGAGCACGAGCGGCACCACGGTGCTCTTGCCGGCACCTGGCGCGGCGATCAGCACGGCGGACACCTGGTCGGCCAGCGCGCGCCGCAGCGCCGGCAGCGCCTCGTCAACCGGCAATCCGGAACTCAACATCGGGTTCGAGGCTCGGCTAGCCCTGCCAGATTCCGTAGGCAAACAGCAGCCAGCCGCCGATGAGCGCCACGCCACCGACCGGCGTCACCATGCCCACCCAGCGCGGCGCACCGAATGTCAGCGCATAGAGGCTGCCGCTGAACAGCACGATTCCGGCGAACAGCAGCCGTGCGGCCGCGCGCAGCACCCGCGGCGGGCCGCGCTCGAGCGCCTGCCGCTGAGACCCGGCCGAGCGCAGGCCCTCGCCGCGCAGCAGCAGCCCGATCGCCAGCAATCCCAGCGAATGATAGAACTGATACCGGACCGCGACCGAGTAGACATGCATGCGCACCGCCGACCAGTGCGGCGACAGCACGTGCGCCCCGACCGCGCCTGCAATCGTCGCCAGGGCCAGCAGCAGGCCGGCAGCCGCGAGCGGCTGTCGCCCGCAGGACGGGCTGCCCTGCATCCCGGCTCAACCCTGCCGCGGCGCGCCGGCGAACCGCTCGGTGAACGGCCCGAGCAGGTCGATCGGCAGCGGAAAGATGATCAGCTGCGATTTGTCGTGCGAGATGTCGGCGAGTGTCTGCAGATAGCGCAGCTGCAGCGAGCTCGACTGCTGCGACAGCGCCTTCGCTGCCTCGACCAGCGTCT
>JAKAFQ010000704.1 GCA_021817875.1 Pseudomonadota bacterium | reverse complement strand
CACCTGGTGCATCTCCAGGCCCGAGTGACAGGTCGGGCACTCGGTGGCGATCACCTCGGCGCCTGCCGCCTCAGCCGCCTGCAGGATGTTGAGCACGAGGCGCGTTGACATGTCGCTGTCGGAGAGCGTGTGCGCCCCGCCGCAGCAGGCGGTCTTCAGCGCAAACTCCACGTTCTCCGCGCCGGCGGCCGCCAGCAGATCGTCCATGAAATGCGGCTTGGAGGTCGACTCGCTCCCTGCTCCAGCGTCCTTTTCCGGGAAGATGTGCCGCGGCCGTGAGTACATGCACCCGTAGTAGTTGGCCACGCGTAGACCCTTCAATCCGCCACGGATGCGCTCGCGCAGTCCCTGCTCTCCGATCGCGCTCTTGATCCAATCGAGCGCATGGATGGTTTCGACCTGTCCGGCGCGGTAGGCGGTTTCCCCGGCTTTATCAGCGAGCTTGCCGACGACCTCGCGGCTCGCCTCGTCATGGGCCAGGTCGTACTCGGCCTTCTTGAGATTGTGGTAGCAGCCATTGCACGGCGCCATCACGACGTCCATGCCCATCTCATTGGCCGTGAGCGCCATGATGCGCGCGGACAGGTAGGTCTGCAGCTTCGGGTCGATGTTCTTGACCTCCATCGCCCCGCAGCAGTTCCAGTTCGGTACCTCGACCAGGTCGAGCCCAAGCGCCTTGCCGAGCACCCGGGTCGAGCGATCGTAGGCGTGTCCGGTTCCCTCAAGGGAGCAGCCGGGGTAGTAGGCGACCTTGCGGTACTTGTCGGCCTTGGCGTCGGACATAGTTGCTTTACCTAACCGTGTGAGATGCCGGCCGCATCACGTCGCGCGCCGTCGATCAGTTCATCCAGGCCGAGTGCCCGCCGCTGGCGGGCGTGCTCTTCGGCAACATACTCGCGCAGCGCCGCCCGCGAGCGTCCCCAGCCGCGGGTACGCGGCGCCCGCAAGCCCGCCAGACCCAGCCGCACCAGCAGCCCGAGCGGCAGACGTCGCACCAGCCGCCGCCCCATCTCGAGCAGCCAGTCCTGCGCAAGCGCCTGCCCGGTGCGGCGGAAGAAGCGCTGAATGATCCGGCCCTCCTCGATCCGGCCACGCTCGATCACCTGCTCGGTGAACTCCTCGTCGAAGATCATCGAGGGCGATTTACGGGTATGGCCTTTGAGCTCGAGCCAATGGCTGAGCGCCTTCATGACACCTTCCGGGGCGACGTCGCGCGGACAGGCGTAGGTGCACTTGTTGCACGAGACGCACTGCCAGATGATATCCCGGTCGCGCAGCAGCTCCGATTCCATCCCCATGCGCACCAGGTAGATCCAGTAGCGGGGATTGAAGTCCGGATTGACCGCATTTACCGTGCATGCGTTGGTGCATGAACCGCATTGCCAGCATCGATGGACGTGCTCTCCGCCGGGCAGCGCGGCGATCTCCTCCTGGAGCGCCTCGTTGTAGTCGGTCACCACCCGCGACTGGATGAACGTGCTCCAGTGCCCGGATACATCGACGCCATCGACCACCAGCGTCTCATGCGTTTTGAGGTTCTCGGGGCGGATCAGCGATTTTTCGTGAATGGGCATCGGAACCTCAGTCGGGCAGACCTTGCGGTGTGTCCCCGCAGAGCACGAAGGCCTTGCCGTCAATGGTCTTCAGTCGCGTGCGCCCCGAGCCGGCACGCACGCCGTCGAGGCCGAGAAGCCGGCGGGTGTACTGCAGCGGGTCGTCCTCCGCGGCGAAGTCGGTACGCAGGTAGCTGCCGCCCTGCTCGCAGATGTACTCGGCGTACACCTGCGCGCAGAGCAGATCGACGTAGTAGATGACGTCGCGGAAAAACCCGTTGTTGCTCAGGAATCCGCTCAGCTCCTCGCGCAGCGTGAGGAACGTCGTGTAGGTGTCCGGCACTTCGATGCGCGCCGACTCGCCCTGCGGGTCGTGCCAGATCTCGCGCAGCGCACCGGTATTGGTCGCCACGTCCCACACCCAGCGGTTCATCAGCGGAAAGCGTTCCGGGTCGACGTTATGCAGGATCTCGACGGCAAGATCGCGGACCCAGCGGTCCCGCTCGCCGCGCACGAAATCGGTGCCGAAGGCGGCCACTTCGCGATCCGTCGAACCGGTATCCCCGATCACCCGCACCAGCCGCACGAGCGCATCGCGCAGCGCATCGAAGTCCGGTCGCTCGAGCCACGGGGCGATGCGCCGGCGCACCGTCGCCATGAACGTGCACAGTCCTTTGAACGCCTCCGGTTCGAGTTCGGCCGCGCCCTCGCCCGCCGCGCCGAGTGCGTCGCGGAACATGGCGCTTTTGAGCTTGACCGCCTGTACGTAGCGCTCGATGCCACCGTGTGGTTCGCATCCAGCCGTGAGGCGTGCGAGGCTGGCCTCGAGTCTCGGGCCGCTGAGTTCCAGCCGCACCGGCACGGGTTGCGGTTGCGGTTGCGGTTGCGCGCCACGTTGTGCCAGCCAACGCGCCATGCTCTGGCCCTCAGGCGCTCGCCAGCGCCGGGCGCACCAGCGCCAGCGCCCGGGCGGCCGCGGCATGCCCCTGGCTGATGGAGTCGTCGATCGTCTCCGGCCCGCAGGCCGCGCCCGCCACGAACACCCCGGGGCGGGAGGTCTCGGCGGTATTGCCGTAGGCATTGCCGCGCCCGAGGAAGCCATGCGGCTCGAGCGCCACACCGAACACCGAGGCGATCGTCTTGTTGTCGGCGTTCGGGTCCATGCCGATGGCGTGCACCACCATGTCGAAGGGAATGGTGATCGGCCGCTTGACCAGCGTGTCCTCGCCCTTGACGATGAGCTTCTCGCCGTCGGAGGTGACCTCGGCGATGCGCGCTTTGATGTACTTGACCTTGAACTCCTC
>JAKAFQ010000703.1 GCA_021817875.1 Pseudomonadota bacterium | reverse complement strand
ACGTGCCGGCCGCGGGGCTGCGCAGGCTCATCGAGCCGTGGCGCCCCCCCGAGCTGCCCTCGGCCCCCGCGCTCGAGCGCCTGCCCATCGGGGAGCGCTCGCTCGAGCCGCCGCAGTTCAGCTGGGTGCAGGAGACGGCGCGGCACATCGGCACGGTGGTGCACGCGGCGCTGCAGGGCTTTGCCGAGTCGGCCGAGCTGCCGGCGCCGCAGGCGATCGAGGCGCAGGCGCCGATCTATCGCGATCAACTGCGCCGTCACGGCGTTCCCGAGGCGCAGCTCCCGCAGGCCCTCGCGCGCGTGCTCGAGGCGTTGACCCGCAGCGTCGCCGACGAGCGCGGGCGCTGGATTCTCTCGCGGGCGCATCGCGAGGCGCACAGCGAATGGGCGCTCACCGGGCTGTGCGACGGGCGGCTCGCCCGCGTGGTCATCGACCGGTGCTTCGTCGATGAGCACGGTGATCGCTGGGTGATCGATTTCAAGACGAGTCCGCACGAGGGAGGCCGGCTCGAGGAGTTCATCGAGCGCGAGGCGCAGCGCTACCGAGCGCAGCTGCGCGCATATGCCGCGCTCGCGCGGGGCTTCGGGTCCGAGCCGGTGCGCGCCGGGTTGTATTTCCCGCTGTTGGGGGTGTTCCGGGAGGTCGAGCCGTGATGAGCCCCTCGAGTGAGCCCATCGCCCTGCACAGAGGCGATGCGCTGCTGGTGATCGACGTGCAGAACGACTTTCTGCCCGGGGGCAGCCTCGCGGTGCCGCAGGGCGATCAGGTCATCGAGCCGCTCAATCGCTGGCTGTCGCGGTTCTCCCGGGCGGGTCTGCCGGTGTTCGCCACGCGCGACTGGCATCCGCCCGATCACCGCTCGTTCGCCGCCCGGGGCGGGCCCTGGCCGGCGCACTGCATCGCCGGCAGCCGCGGTGCGCAGTTTGCCTCCGGTCTGCGCCTGCCGGCCGACACCCCGCTGATGGAAATCGGCAAAGGCACGCATCCCGACGCCGATGCCTACTCGGGGTTCGAGGACACCGAGCTGCAGGCGCACCTGCAGGCGGCCGGGGTGCACCGGTTGTTTGTCGGCGGCCTCGCGACCGATTACTGCGTGCTCAACACCGTGCTCGACGCGCGCCGACTCGGCTACGACGTCATCGTGCTGCAGCGCGCCATCCGGCCGGTCGAGGTGCATCCCGGCGACGGTGCCCGCGCCCTCGCCGCCATGAGCGCGGCCGGCGCCCGCCTCTGCGAGGACTGACCATGACGGACGCCGGCGCGCTGCTGACCGACCTGTACCAGCTGACCATGCTCCAGGCCTATTTCGACCAGGGGATGAACGACACCGCGGTGTTCGAGTTCTTCGTACGCAGGCTGCCTCAGGGGCGCAGCTTCCTGCTGGCCGCCGGCCTCGAGCAGGTGCTCGATTACCTCGAGTCGCTGCGCTTCAGCGAGCCGGAGCTCGCCTGGCTGGAGCGCTGCGGCCGGTTTCATCCGCGCTTCGTCGCCTCGCTGGCCGACCTGCGCTTCAGCGGCGAGGTGGCCGCGATGCCCGAAGGCACGGTGTTCTTCGCCGATGAGCCCATCCTCAGGGTGGTGGCGCCGCTGCGCGAGGCGCAGCTGATCGAGACCCGGGTGATCAACCTGCTGCAGTTTCAGACTCTGGTGGCCGCGAAGGCCGCCCGGGTCCGTCTGGCCGCGCCCGATCGAGTGCTGGTCGATTTCGGTCTGCGCCGGGCGCACGGCGCGGAGGCCGGGCTGCTCTCGGCGCGCGCCAGCTATCTGGCCGGCTTCGACGGCAGCTCCAACGTGCTGGCGGGCATGCGCTGGGACCTGCCGCTGTTCGGCACCATGGCCCATTCGTTCATCGAGACCCATGCCGAGGAAACGCGCGCGTTCGAACACTTCGCGCACTCCCACCCGCAAGCCAACACGCTGTTGCTCGACACCTACGACACGGAAGCGGCCGCCCGCGCCCTGGTGCCGCTCGCGGCGCGCCTGGCCGCCGAGGGCATCGCGGTGCAGGCGGTGCGCATCGACAGCGGCGATCTCGGTGAGCACGCCCGCCGCGTGCGCGCCATACTCGATGCCGGCGGGCTGAACCCGGTCAGGATTTTCGCGAGCGGCGGCCTCGACGAATACGCGATCGCGGCCCTCGTCGCGGCGGGTGCGCCGATCGATGGCTTCGGCGTCGGCACGCGCATGAACACCTCGGCCGACCGGCCGTATCTCGACTGCGTGTACAAGCTGCAGGAATACGCCGGCACACCCCGGCGGAAACGCTCCGAAGGCAAGGCCACCTGGCCGGGCCGCAAACAGGTGCTGCGCCGATTCGATGCGCAGGGCCGGATGGCCGGTGACACCCTCACGGTGGAGGGTGACGCGCAGCCGGGCAGCCCGTTGCTGGGGCCGGTCATGCGGGCCGGCCGGCGCCTCGCGCCCTCACCGTCCGTGCAGGCGATCCGCGCGCATGCGCGCGCCGAACTGGAGCGGCTGCCCGAGACGCTGCGGCCGCTCAGCGGCGCGGGAGCGTATCCGGTCCAGATCGCACCGGCGCTGCAGGCGCTCGCCCGCGCGGTCGATGCGCAGGCGCATTGACCGTTGCGCCGCGCGGGGCGGGCGCGGCAGGGATCGGGCTAGTAGGTCCCGGCCAGGGCGAAGGGACGCCAACCCTCGGCGTCGGGCGTGCCAAGGTAGCGCAGCGCGTTGACGAGCGAGGGGGCGGCCTGGGCGCGGGCGGCCACCCGGACCCGCAGGTCGTAGCCGGCCCGGGCCGTCAGACGCAAAGTGCCCTCGACGGCCAGAGGACCGCCGAGGTCCCGCAGGCGCCCGAGCGGCTCGCCCGGGCCACCGGGAAAGGTCACCGCGAAGCTGCC
>JAKAFQ010000702.1 GCA_021817875.1 Pseudomonadota bacterium | reverse complement strand
GTCCAGAACGAGCTTTGGACCATAGCTCTTGGAGAGACCAGAGACTTCCACCACGGTTCTGCCTGAGGCCGGCGGCTGCGGGAAGGTGAAGTGGATTTCCGGCTCTTCCTCGGGAATCTCGATGCGCTCGATCTTTTCAAGTTCCTTGATGCGGCTCTGGACCTGCTTGGCCTTGGTGGCCTGGTAGCGGAAGCGGCTGATGAAGGCTTCGAGATGCTCGATCTGGTCACGCTGGTTGCGGTAGGCTGCCTGAAGCTGCGCGTGACGCTCGGCCTTCTGCTGCAGGTGCTTTTCGTAGTTGCCGTGGTAGACATGCAGGCGTTTGTTCCAGACTTCGACGATCTTGTTGACGGTGACATCGAGAAAGTAGCGGTCGTGCGAGATGAGGATGTAACCGTTGGGATAGGTGCGCAGATAGTCTTCGAGCCAGTTGCGCGATTCGAGATCGAGGTGATTCGTAGGCTCGTCGAGCAGCAGCAGGTTCGGCTTTTGCAGCAGCAGTTTGGCGAGGGCAATGCGCATCTGCCAGCCGCCGGAGAACTCTTCGGTACGCCGCCGTACTTCATCCTTTGAAAAGCCGAGTCCGGCGAGGACGCTGCCTACCTGCGCGTCGAGAGCGTAGCCATCGTGGGCCCGGAAGCGCTGATCGACGTGGGAGAAGCGGTCGGCGACTGCGGCGTATTCCGCGCTTGCGGGGTCGAGCTCAGCGAGCGCGGCGGAGAGCGTCTCCATCTCCTTTTCAAGACCCAGCAGTTCGTCGAAGGCCGAGAGACATTCTTCGAAGACAGTGCGCCCGGCGAGGGCGAGGCCGTCCTGGGGCAGGTAGCCGATGGTCATTCCGCGCGTGCGCTGCACCTGGCCGTAGTCAAGACCTTCGAGGCCGGCCAGCACTCGCATGAGCGTGGTTTTGCCGGTTCCGTTGGCGCCCACCAGAGCGGTCTTTTCGCTGGGAGTGATGAGCCAGTCGGCATCCTGAAAGAGGAGCTTGGGGCCGAATCGCTTGCCGGCCCCGGAAAGTTGCAGCATAGCTCTATTTTAGCCAGTCGGCGGGTCGGCACCTGAGCAAGTCAGCGCGCCGGCGTTGTCGGCGCGGAGGGGGCTTGGACCGTTTTGCCGATCGCGCGTCCTTTCGCGGACTTGAGCTCTTCCCAGTCTTTCTCGATCTGATTGGCGTAGGACTCGGCAAAGCCGGCGATGGCATCGCCGAAGCGTTTGCCGTTGCCCAAGTATCCGGAGAGCACACACGGGTCGCCCGAGCGGGCGTGACCGCGAGCCAGCAGCTCGCCGCAAATTTCGGCGTATTGCATCAGTCCTTCCCCGGCAAGGTCTTCGATTGCGATGGCGCCCTTGTGATCGTTGAGCTGGCGAACCTCGTAGTGACGGTGGGCGATGGTGGTCCAGCCGAGAAACGGATCGGACTGGAACTGCATGGCGCGCTGTCCGTTGACCACACGTTGTCCCTGATGCGGGGCTTGCGCGTGCGATGGCAGATAGGGTGCGTATGCCGAGCCGGGCTGCTCTTTTAGCTGCAGAAACAGCGGGTCGGCGGGGCCGTTGCCCTCGAAGTAGACCACGTAGTCGTGCAGTCCGATCGATCCTGTGCCGACGACCTTGAAGGCGACGTCGAGCGGGCGATACTGGGCGAGGAAGTGTCGCTGCTCGGGTTGCAGGGTCTCATTGTAAGCAGTCAGGGCAGCCAGAATGGCGCGGCGCTGCGGTCCGGAGAGACGTGTGAGGAGCGGCTTGTTCTCCTTGAACACACGGGTGGCGGCTTTTCCTGCGGCAGCCCTGGCGGGGACGGTGAGTTGCTCAAGGGCGTTGAGCGGCGTGCTGCGTTCCGCCTTCGCCAGCGCGCGGCTGACGGGGGCGATGCGCTGCAGGCGGTGTACCTGGAAGTGCGCCATTCCGAGAACGGGCATGCGCGCGAACATCTCCACGAACTTGTGATATCGCGTGGCAAAGGCGAGAACGGCCTCTTCGCGGGTGGGTTTCTTTGCGCCGTTGGCGCGGCCGGCGAGCACCAGGCTGGTGGCCAGCCGCTTGATGTCCCAGTCGAAGGGCGCGCGGGTGGTTTCGTCGAAGTCGTTGATGTCGAAGACGAGACGCCCGTCGGGCGCGGCGAATGCGCCGAGATTACGTACGTGCGCATCGCCGCAGATCTGGGTGATGATGCCGGTGTTTGCGATGCCGGCGAGGTCGGCGGCCATGACCGCAACCGAGCCGCGGAAGCAGGCCAAGGGAGACTCGAGCATGCGCTCATACTTGAGAGCGATCAAGGCGGGGATGCGTCCGCGCATGGATTCCCTGAGCAGCGTGAGCGAGTTGCCTCTGCGGCTGGTGGACTTCCAATACGCGAGATCCTGGCGCGGCATTTGCTTGCGTCTGGCGCGGCCGAGAGCACGCCGCTCCTGTTGGGACGGGAAGTGCGTCATCGCTTTCGCACGATACAACGGGATGGATGGGGTTTACAAATGGCGTCAGTTGCGCCGGGCGAGGTAGGCGCGAGCGGCGTCGTCGAGTTCCGGCATGGCTCCGGCTCGGGAGGCGACCCAGGAGCCCCAGCGGTTGCCGGCGTCGTTCATCTGATAGAGGGACACGCCGCGCAGGTAGGCATCGACGAGCGCGGCGGTGAAGGCGTCGCCCGCACCGACGGTATCCGCCACGGAGGTCTTGAGGCCCATGTGCCGGTCGTGCTCGTCATGCGTAACGAGCAGGCTGCCGTGCGCACCCATGGTGATGGCCACCATCTTGAGCGGATACCGCTCGAGCAGCCAGCGCGCGGCGGAGCGAAGCGCGGCTTCCGTTTGTTCGGCGCCGGCCATGGAGGGGCCGCCAAGCAGCGCGAGCACGATGGGCACCT
>JAKAFQ010000701.1 GCA_021817875.1 Pseudomonadota bacterium | reverse complement strand
CAAGTAACTCCGCTGTCCTCCGCGGAAACGGGCCGGACGTCCAAGACGCCCGGCCCATGCCTGTGCTTAAGCACCACGTCTCGATGTCCGGCGATATCGTGGCGTGCTATGTTCGCTCTCCTTGAATCGCCGTTGAGCCCTGACCCGGAAATGAGCCGCCGCATCCTTGTGGTCGAAGACGATCCCGACGCCGCCGAATATGTCCTGAAGGGTCTGCGCGAGGATGGGTACACCGTCGAGCATGTCGCCGATGGACGCGACGGCCTCTACCTGGCTACGACCTCGCGCTTCGATGCGATCGTGATGGACCGCATGGTGCCGGGCATGGACGGGCTTTCGGTGATCAAGGCTCTGAGGGCAGCTGGCATCGAAACACCCATCATCATCTTGAGCGCTCTTGCCCAGATGGACGAGCGCGTCAAGGGATTGAGGTCCGGCGGCGACGATTATCTCGCCAAGCCCTTCGGCTATTCCGAGCTCTCGGCCCGACTTGAAAATCTGATGCGGCGCGGCGGCGGCAAAACACCAGAGACGAAGCTGGCCTGTGGCGACCTCGAAATGGACCTGCTCGCCCGCAAGGTGACGCGCGACGGCAAGCCCATCGAGCTGTTACCGCGTGAATTCAAGCTGCTCGAATACTTGCTGCGCAACAAGCACCGGGTGGTCACGCGCACCATGCTGCTCGAAGAGGTGTGGGATTACCGCTTCGATCCCCATACCAGCCTGATCGACACCCATATCAGCCGTCTGCGCAAGAAAATCGACGACGGCTTCGACAAGCCGTTGCTGCACACCGTACGCGGTACGGGATACCGGCTTTCGGAGGCGCCGTGAAACGCCAGAGCTCTTCGTTCCGCCTGCGCCCCTGGACCTTCCCGGTGATCGCGCTTGGCGTGGCGGTGCTGGCGCTGGTGCTGGCCCTGATCCTTGTCGATGAAGCCGGCGAACGCATCATCGATGCGCAGGCCAACGCTTTCGCGCTGGCCGAGAAAAACTATTTGACCGCGCTGGCGCAGGACAAAGGACTTTCGGCCCTGATCACCACGCTCGACCGTCATGAGCGCGTGCATGGGCAGGCCGGTTTTCGCTATGCGCTGACGGACGCCCAGGGTCGCCCCCTGGCGGGAGACCTGAATCTGGGCAACGCCAGTCAGGCGGTTGGTGGCTGGAAGGTCGTCCAATTACACGAGCCGGGGCGCACGACGCACTGGCGTGTCCGCGTCGATGTCCTGCCGACCGGAGAGAATCTGGTCATCGCGCAGAATGCGCAGCAACGGCAGGCGTTCCGCAACGCCATCCTGGAAATCTCCGGTCTCGCAGTCCTGCTGGCCGCGCTGGCCTGCACGGGGGCCGGCCTAGTGCTGAGTGGCGTGCTGCTGCGGCGGGCCCGCACGATCGCGGACACGGCCCAGCGCATCGCCGCAGGCGATCTTCAGGCCCGCGTCGAGACCGTTGAGCCCGGCGACGTATTCGACCGGTTGGGAGGCGCGCTGAACGCGATGCTGGTCCGTATCGAAGAACTGATGACCGGCCTTCGTACCGTGACCGATAGTCTGGCCCACGACCTGCGCATGCCGCTGACCCGGCTCAAAGGGGCGCTCGGCCGGGCTGCCGATCCGGACCTGTCGGAAGCCGATCGTCTGGACGCCATCGCGCAGGCCCACGGCGAAGCCGATCTGGCGCTGGCCACCTTCTCGGCGCTGCTCGACATCGCCCGCGCCGAGGCGGGGCTTTCCGCCGAGTTGATGCAAGACACCGATATCTCGGAGCTGGCCAACGGCGTCGCGGAATTCTTCGCCCCGGTGATCGAAGACGCCGGCCAGACGCTCAAGGTGCTGCTGCCGTCCTCACCCGTGATCGGACGCGCGCATGCCGTCCTGCTGCGGCAGGCCGTCGGCAATCTGCTGCACAACGCCGCGAAATACGCTGGCGCGGGGGCGCGCGTGACGGTACGCGTCGAGCCCGGGACAGACGACGCGGTTCGTATCATTGTCGCCGATACCGGCCCAGGTGTTCCGGCCGCCGAACGTGGCCGCGTGCAGGAGCGTTTCGTCAAGCTCGATCCCACCCGCAGCTCGCCGGGTGCGGGCCTTGGGCTAGCGATCGTCGCCGCCTGCGCCAAGCTGCATCACGGCCAGCTTGTGCTGGAAGACAATGCCCCCGGCCTGCGCGCCGTGCTCGAACTCCATCTGCCGCAGGACTTGTCCGCGCCGGCGTGAACATTCAGTTCGTGCCATGCCATCCCGAACGTCCGGGCCTTTCAGCGACCAGTGCAAACAAGTACCGGTCCGGCGGTCCCATGACGTTCATTGGGAGTTTATGGAGCAGATGGCAAAGCAAAACATCGGAACGAGCGGCGCCAGATTCTGTTGCAGGTTCCCCATAACGGCAGATGGGATTGTCTGGGCATGACGCCGGGTTAACCCGGCAGTTACGAATCGCAGCCTTCTATGGCTGGCGAGATAATATTTGGCACTGATGCATCCACCTGTAGGGCACGAAATACCGGGGCCCTGTCTGAACTTGTGCACGGGTCACAAAGAAGAACGGTGACGGTGGCTCAAAATCGGATGTATTTTACTGCTTAAAGTGAGTCTGCATCCGTGTTGCTGGTCTAATTGTGCTATGAGTATCTCGGTTGCGCCGAATCTGGAACAGAAACCTCGAACCAACGCTGCAAAAATTCGCTGGGTCCGAACCAAATTCGTTGACCTGTTTCGGAGGAGGTTCCCAGGACCTAGGGTATTTTGGGTTCAGGTTATCGCAGCCTCAGTGATCGGTTTCCTGATTTTCTTGGAGGCAGATCAGTCCTATTTGCGATCGCTGCTCTTTACTCAACTCGCGAGCGATACGAGTTTCA
>JAKAFQ010000071.1 GCA_021817875.1 Pseudomonadota bacterium | reverse complement strand
TGCGGGCAGCACGGCGGGATTCTTCGCGCTGAGCGAGATCACCACCGGCTGCGGCCGGCCCACCATGTCCCCGATCATGTCGCTCATCAACTGGTGGGCGTCGAAGTGGATGCCCGGCACCTGCGTGGTGATCCTGCGGCTGATCTCGTCCATCACCGTCCAGATGTCGGGCCGCTTCGAATACGGGATCAGCCGCACGAAGAAATCGCCCTGGTACGCCTCGTTGAGGTCCCCGCCGAGCCCGGCGCCGGTGCGGCGCGAGAAGGTGTAGACGTACGGGTCCTTCTTGAGGATCGCCTCGACCTCGAGCAGCTCCCGGTTGGTCTCGTTGAGAGACGTGCCGGGGGCGGTGTAATAGTCGAGCACGAAGCCGCCCTCGTCCATCTTCGGCAGGAAGCCGCTGCCGACGCGCATGTAGGCGAGGAAGCCTGCGAGCAGCAGCAGCGCCAGTCCCGGAATGAGCCACAGCGGCCGCTCGATGAGCCGGCCGAGGAGCCGCCCGTGAGTGCGCTTCAGCCAGCCTTCCCTGCCGTGCGCCGGGTCCTCGAATTTCCTGAAGTCGATCAGGCCCCGGGCGAGCAGCGGCACCGTAAATGCGGTCAGGATGAAGGAGATGACGAGCGCCGAGGCCATCGTGAAGGACAGGAACTTGAAGAACGCCCCCGTGATCCCCGAAAGGAACGCGAGCGGAATGAAGATGATGGTGGTCGCCAGGCTCGAGCCGAACAGTGGCCCCAGGAACTCCTTCGCGGCCGCGAGCACCGAGCCGTGCGGATTCTCGAGACCCGGCACGCCCGTGCGCCGGGCGATGTGTTCGATCATGACGATCACATCATCGATCAGCAGGCCGATCGCCGCGGCGATGCCCCCCAGGGTCATGATGTTGAAAGTCATGCCGAACAGCGCCAGCAGCAGCACGGTGATCAGCACCGACAGCGGCACCACCATCATCGCGACCAGCGTCACGCGCCAGTTGCGCAGGAACGCGAACAGCACGATGCCGGCGAACACCAGCCCGATCAGGATCGCCTCCTCGAGGGCGGCGATCGAGGAACGCACGAGCTGCGTCTGGTCGTACCACTTGTAGAGCCGGATCGCCTTCGGCTGGGTCTTCATGAAGGCCGCGAGCCGCTGCTTGACCTGCCTGGCGAGCGTGAGCGAGTCCGCCGAGTCCTGTTGATAGACGTCGAAGGTGACCGCCGGCCGGCCGTCATCGTCGACCAGCATCCACTGCGGCACCGACCCCATGCGCACGCTCGCGATGTCGCCGAGGCGGATGATGCCGTCGGGGCCGGTATGCAGCGCCACGTTGCGCACCGACTGCAGGGAGGTGAAGGCGTTGTGACCGATCGCCAGATAGAGCAGATCGTTGTCCTCGAGCCGGCCCACCGAGCGGATGATGTTGGTCTGCGCGAGCGCCCGGGAAACGTCCCGCAGCGTCAACCCGTAACCCGTGAGCTTCTGCGGATTGACCGAGACCTCGACTTCGGGCGTCTTGCCCCCGAGCACGCCCACCCGGCGGATGCCCGGGATGCCGGTGAGGAGCGGGGTGATCTGATACTGCGCGAGCTGCTTGAGCGCCGCGGGCGAGACCGTCTTCGAGATGAGCGCATAGGAGACGAACGGCATGATGACGTTCGGGCTCATCTGGATGATGTCGTAGCTGGTTCCCCGCGGGAGCGACGGCAACTCCTGGGCGAAGGCGGCGTCCACCGCGAGCAGCGCCTCGTTCATGTCGTAGCCCCAGGGGAAATCGACGAAGATCTCCGCCGAGCCGCGCGAGGTCGTCGAGCTCACGTCCACCGCCGCCGGCACGGCGCGCGCCACGCGCTCGAGCGGTTCGGTCACATCCACCAGCATCTGCCTCGCCGGCATGGCGCCCGCGCTCACCTCGATCCGGATGCGCGGGAAGCTCGTGACCGGAAAAAGCCCGACCGGCAGAGTGATCGCCGCGAAGACCCCTGCGAGGGCGAGCGCAAAGGCGACGGTGAGCAGTGAGCGGCGGTGATGCTCGACCCAGGCCGAGAAGCTCATCGGCCGGCTCTCATCCGCCGCCCTGGGGCGGCGGGTCGGCCAGCCGGATCCGCATGCCGTCCTCGAGCTGATAATTACCCGTGAGCACCAGGGCCGCATGCGGGTCGAGCGCGCCGGCGATGACGTTCTCGTCGGTGTCGGAATCCAGGATCCGCACCGGCACCTTGTGCGCGATTCCGTTGAGCGCCTGGACGACGTAGGGGGTACCGCTGTCGTTGACCAGGATGGCCCGGTGCGGCACGACGTAGCCGAGCACCTCCGCCGTGACGATGCGTGCCTCGGCGACCTCGCCCGGCAGGAATTTCCCTGGCGGCAGCGCGATCTGCACCGGCACCAGTCCACTGGCCAGATTGGCCGCCGCGCCACCGACCGCCACGCGGGCGCTCACCCAGTGATCCGAGCCCGCCGCCTTGACGGTGGCCCGGTCCCCCGCGTGCACCTCGCGTGCCTGCGCGGGCACCACACCGGCGCTGAGCACGAGCCGGCTCGGCGCCGCGAGGGTCAGCATGGGAGAGCCCACGACGACGATATCGCCGGAATGCACCGACAGCGCCGTGACGATGGACTCGAACGGGGCGCGCAGCATGTACGCACCGCCCGCGCCCGAAGCATGCAGCGCATGGAGCGTCACGCGCGCATCGCTCTCGGCCTTGCGGGCCTGCGCGAGCTGTTGGGTGGTCGCAAGATGCAGCGTGAACAGTCTGCGCGTGCTCTTGACCAGGTCCTTCGCCACCATCAGCGCCGACTTTGCCTGCTGGTAGGCCACCGAGGTCTGCGGGCTCGGCAGCAGCGTGACGAGCGGTGCGCCGGCACGAACCTGCTGGCCGAGATGCGCATCGACCACACCCACCACCGCCGACTCCGGCGCCATGAGCACCTTGCCGCCGGAGTTGCTCGCCCGGACCGTGCCATACGCCGCGACCACATGCGGCAGGGTGCCCCTCTTGAGCCGGGTGAGGGTCACCAACACGCTGGAGGCGGCCGCTTGCGTGCCATCGGCCCGTGCCGGCAGCGCCCGCCACGCGGCGGCCGCGAGACCGAGCACCGCGAGGCAGACAACCGAAGCAATCATTCCGCGACTCATCAGGTCTTCCTCTTGCTTTCGGGCGAGGCGATACGGGTCTGCGGCAGACCCTCGCCGAGCTCCACGGTCATCACGATGTCGGCCGCTCCGAGCGAGCGCGCCAGCGCGACGGCCTCGAGCTCACGCTGCAGCGCGGTGGTCTCGTAATCGGTGAGCGCCCGTTCGCCGATGGCACCCTGCGCATAGGCCTGCTGGGCGGCGCTCGAGAGCGCCGCGGCCGACGCCGCCGCGCGCTGCGCGGTGCGCAGTTCGCGGCGCAGGCGCCGGATCTGCGCGGCGAGCCCCTTCGCGGCACCCACCGCCTGATCGAGTCTCGCCTGGTACTGCTCGTGAAGCGCCAGCCGGGTGGCGCGCGTCCGGGCGACCTGGCCCTGGTTGCGATCGAAGAGGGGCAGGTCGAAGTTCGCGACCGGGCCGGCGTTGCGCACGTTGCCGTTGTCGTCCTCCCATATGCCGCCCAACGCGAAGGCGGGAAACTGCCCGATGATCGCGGTGCGCACATCCTCGTCGGCCGACCGGTATCCGAGCTGCAGTGCCACCAGGTCCGGCCGGCGATCCGGCAGCGTGGCGAGCAGCGACGCGAGTTTCGAGGGCGGCGGCCGCAGGCGCGGCGCGCCGATCGGGAAACGCACCGAGGGCTCGAGTCCCAACAGGGCATCGAGCGTCTGCCAGTTACGCATCTGCACGAGACGCAGCGCGGCGAGCGTCTGATCCGCAGCCGCTTTGGCCGCAAGGAGCGGCGCCAGAGCGGTGAGATCGAGGGCGCCCGAACGGGCAGCGGCTCTCGCCTGGCGCACCTCCAGGGCGATAAGCTTCGCCTCCCGCAGACTGAGATCGATCGAGGTCCCTCCCCAGTACAGCTCGAGCCCGAGGAGTCGCGCCTGCTGGGCGACCTGCCACTCGCGCCACAGCAAGTCGGCGTTCACCTGGCGCACCAGGAAATGCGCCGACTTCACCCGGGTGTGATAGGTGAGGATCGCTCTGACGTCCTGCGAGAGCGAGGCGGCCCAGCCAGAGGTGCCGATCCCTCCGAGGAATGCCTCATAGCTGAAGTTGGCCGAGGGATTCGGCAGGAGCGAGGCCTGAAGCAGCCCCGCCTGCGCGAGGTCCATCTCGCCCCGCTCCTCGCGCAGCGAAGGATCGTTGAGCACGGCCAGCAGGCCGATGTCGCGCAGACCCAACGGCTTGTCCGTGGCGATGCGCCGCGGCGCCTCGCCGGAACGCAGCGCCGGCAGCTGCGTACGCAGGCCGGAAAGCGCCCCGATGAGATTGGGTCCGCGCGCCAGCGGCAGTGGATGATAGAGCGCGCAGCCGCCGAGCAGCCCGGCACACGCAAGGGCCGCAGAGAGCGTGCGCCAGCGAGGCGTGCGGCGCGCGCGCCCCCCGGGGCCGGTCGAATCGTCGCGGTGGGCGGCGCGGGCCGAACCGCCGGTCGGTGTCATCGAGTGCTTGCCTTCCCGGAACTCGCCAAAGGGTCGAGACTCCGCGCGGAGCCTGATCCGGGTACCTTGGCAGCCAATGCTGACCAAGTCCTGACGAGCGCCGGGCCGGAGATTGCGGATAATATCGGACCGGCGCCGGGGCGGCGAATCACGATGAGAGTCCTGCTGGTCGAAGATCACCTGGCGATCCGCGAAATGATCGCCGATCACCTGCGCGAGCGCGGCTTCGCCGTCGACGCCGTGGGCCGCGGCGAGCAGGCGCTCGCGGCCGTGCGCGTCGCGGCCATGGACGCGGTGGTGCTCGACCTCGGGCTGCCCGATACCGACGGGATGCAGCTGCTCGGCGCGCTGCGCGGGCAGCATCCGGACCTGCCGGCGATCATCCTCACGGCGCGCGACAGCATCGAGGACCGGCTGCGGGGTCTGAACTCCGGCGCTGACGACTACATCGTCAAGCCCTTCAACCTCCTGGAGCTCGAAGCGCGGCTGCGCGCCGTGCTGCGCCGGGCCGGCAGCCGTCGCCAGACCGAATACTCCCTCGGCGGTGTCACCTTCGACACCATCACCCGCCAGGCCGCGGCGTTCGGTCAACCGCTCGATCTGACGCGGCGCGAGACCGCGTTGCTCGAAGAGCTGCTGCGGGTTCCCGGACAGGTGATCACCAAGGACCGGCTCGAGGACCGTCTCTACGGGCTCGAGGATGCCGGCAGCGCCAATGCGCTCGAAGCGGCGGTCTCACGTCTGCGGCGCAAGCTCGCCGGCACCGATGCGCGGCTCGCCATCGAGACCAAATGGGGCATCGGCTACCGGCTGGTGGAGACCGGCGGCGCATGAGCCGTCCACACAGCCTGCGGCTGCGCCTGCTCGGGGTGATGTTCGCGCTGTTCACCCTCGGGCTCGGCGCCTCGTTCGCCGAGTACCGCTTCGAGGTGCACAACATCATCGAGGGCCTGCACGCGCGCACGCTGCAGAATCAGGCGCGCGAGCTGGTCGACGCGCTGCGATCCGGCCGCGACGGGGCCCTCGCGCTGCGGCTGCGCGCCGACTGGCGGCGCGTTTACGCCGACCCCTCGCGGCAGTTCACGTTCACCGTGTTCGGCCCCGACCACCGTCCGCGAGCCTGGTCGGCCAACCTCACCGGCCCGCTGCCTTACATTCCGGTGGCTGCGCGCGGCGCGGTCGGCCCGGTGGAATTCATCGGGGTGGGTGCCGACAAGCAGCCGATCGTCGCGGCGCGCGCCCCGGGCGGCAACACCGTGGTCGTGGCCCGGCGCGGCATGAGCCGGGCCACGCTGGTCGACAGTCTGTTCGAGGAGGACACCGAACACATCTCGGTGCTCATCGTCTTTGCGCTGCTCGCCCTCGGCCTGATCTGGCTCATCAGCGGCTGGAGCCTGCGCCCCATCGAGCGCGCCTCGCGCGAGGCGGCGCGGGTCGGACCGCGCCAGCCGGATCTGCGCATCTCCGCAGGCGGCCTGCCGCGGGAGATCCAACCGCTCGTCGAAGCGGTCAACGGCGCTCTCGAGCGCCTCTCGCGCGCCTACGCCGCCGAACGGCGCCTCACGGCGGATGCGGCCCACGAGCTGCGCACGCCACTGGCGGTGCTGCAGCTGCGGCTGCAGCGCGCGCGCCTCACCGGCACGACCGACTGGCCCGCGGTGGAGCATGAGCTCGCCCAGCTGGGGCGCCTCGTCGACCAGCTCATCGACCTCGCCCGCAAGGAATCCCTGTCCCACGAGCAGTCAGCGCACGAGCTTCCGCTGGTCAACCTGTCCCGGCTGGTGCGCGAAGCGGCCGCGCAGGTGCTGCCCCTGGTGGAAGCGCAGCAGCGGCGGCTGGAGGTCGACGTACCGGATACCGTCCAGCTGCGCGGCCGGGCGGACGATCTGCGCGACATGGTGCGCAATCTGCTCGACAACGCCCTGGTGCATGGCCACGGCACGGTGAGCGCACGGATCGTTCCGCCCGAGGCCGGCTCCGCCGTGGTCAGCATCGAAGTCGGCGATCAGGGTTGCGGGGTGCCGGCGGGTCAGGAAGATGCCGTGTTCGAGCGATTCCATCGGCTCAACGCCCAGATCCCGGGCTCGGGGCTGGGCCTCGCCATCGTGCGCCAGGTCGCCCGCAGCCACGGCGGCGATGCCCGCTTCCTGACCGGTCGCGGCCGGATCGTGGTGCAGCTTCCCCTGGCCGGCGCCGCGCAGGACTGACCGCGCGGGCCGGCCGGGCGGGCGCGCGGCGGCCGGATCAGCCGCGGCGCGCCTGTGCTCATCGGATTTCCGCCCCGTGTGCAAACACCGCCGATGGCCGCTTGCCGAGCCGCGCCAGACTGCGGTCGATCCACTGCCGGGTGAGCTTCTCGAGGGTCGAGTTCTGCCTGAGACGCGCATCGAGCGTCTCGAAGTCGACATGATCGAGCGGCAGATCCTGGTTGAAACAGGAAAACACGTAGACGGTGGCGCCGCTGACCGGGTCGGTGAGCGGCTGCAGGCAGCTGCCGCAGATTTCCTTCATCATGCACTGCATCGGCGAGTTGATCGAGCCGATCGCGACGTGGTGGGGTTTCAGATACGGGCGCAGCTGTTCCGAGCGCGCCCGCCCCACCGCCGCCATCATGCGCTGCGAACCGATGGCGATGATCCGATCGACGTCCTCGAGCCGGATGGAGGCCGGACCGAGTGCGCCCGAGGCATATGCCGCAACGGCGTCGACCACGTTGCCGATGAAGCTGCGATCCTGAGGCCTGCCCGCTGCGAACCCCGGCGCTTCTTCGCAACACCAGACCACGACGTCGGCGGCCTTCTCGATCTCGCCCACCTTGTAGCGGTCGGCCTGCCTGCGGTACGCCGCAAAATACAACACGCGCGAGCCGGCCGCGCGCAGCGCGGCGCCGATCGAGAACAGCACCGCGTTGCCGAGTCCTCCGCCGAGCAGCGCCACGGTGACGCCCGAGGGGATGTCGGTCGGCGCGCCGGTCGGTCCCATCAGCACCACCGGCTCGCCGGGCGAAAGAGAGGCGCACAGGTCGGATGAGCCCCCCATCTCGAGCGCGATGGTCGAGATGAGCCCCTTGTCGGCCTCGACGGAGGCGCCGGTGAGCGCAAGGCCCTCCATGGCGAGCGTGGTGTCGCCGGTGCGCGGGGCGATAGCCTCGAAGTTCTGCAGGCGGTAGAACTGTCCGGGAGAGAAGCGGCGGGCCGCAAACGGCGCGCGCACCACCACCTCGACGATGTTGGGCGCGAGGCGATACACCGCTTCGACGCGGGCACGCAGCCCGTGCTGCAGCCTGCCGAGAAAGCTCGCATCATCGAGCGCCGAAGCCGGCTGCGTGCGGCGCAGGACGCGGCTCAGAATCGGATAACCCTGCTTGGCGCTCGCCATCGCCTTCACGACGTTGCCGAAGTAGGACGGATGGACATCGCCGAAGAAACTGAGGAACCGTCCGTCGGGACGCCTGTGCAGCAGCACCCGCGGCTGTTCGGGCTTGGGGTTCGCCTGCTCGGCGCTCAGCGGTTCGCCCTGCTCATCGCAGGGCTGAAAGTAACGCCGGGCGATCGGCAGCTCGAGCGCCTCCTCGCGTGCCACCACGGTATTCGGCTGGGTGCCGGCCGCCACCAGAATCGTGGCCGCCGGCAGCAGCCGCTCGCCGTCTTCCTGCCAGCGGCCCGCCGCGTCGCGCCGCATGACCGCCAGACGCAGCGCCGCGGCATGACCGTGAGCATCGACCTCGACCGCGCGCGGATCGAGCGCTTCGGCGAAGCGCACGCCCTCTTCGAGGGCCTTGGCCACCTCCTCGTGGTTGACGGTGTAGGCCGGGCTGTCGAGCAGGCGCTTGCGGTAGGCAATGGTCACCCCGCCCCACTCGTCGAGCAGCTCACGCAGCCTCACCGGCCGGCGCTCGCGTTCGGCCGCTTCGCGCTCGCGGCGGATCGCCCGCGCGTGCGCCAGGAACAGCTCCGCGGTGTGCAATTCCTCGCCGTTCCACACGGCGCGCACCGCCGCCTCACCGCACTCGGCTGCCAGGGTCTCGTAGCGGTGCAGGAATTTCTCCACCTGCACCGGATAGTAGGCGAGCGCTTCGGTCGCCGCGTCGATCGCCGTCAGTCCGCCGCCGATCACCACCACCGGCAGGCGGATCTCGAGGTTGGCGATCGAATCACGCTTGGCCGCACCGCTCAGCTGCATCGCCATCAGAAAGTCGGACGCGGTGCGCACCCCGCGCGCCAGGCCGTTCGGCAGATCGAGCACCGTCGGGCGGCCCGCACCCACCGCGAGCGCCACGTGGTCGAACCCGAGTGCAAAGGCGTCCTCCAGGGTAATCGTGCCGCCGAAACGCACTCCGCCGAACAGTGCGAACTCGGGCCGGCGCTCGAGCATCAGGCGGATCAGCTTCAGGAAGTTCTTGTCCCAGCGGACGGTGATGCCGTACTCGGCCACGCCGCCGAAACCCGCCATCAGACGCCGATCGAGCGGCTCGCACAGCTCCTCGGCGGCGCGCACCGGCCGGAACGGCTGGCGCGCCCCATCGGGTCCGACGCCGCACAGCTGCGCGTCCAGCGGCTCGATTTTCAGTCCGTCGATGCCGACCACGGTGTGCCCGTCGTTGAGGAGGTGATGGGCCAGCGTGAAACCCGCAGGCCCCATGCCCACGATCAACACCCGCCTGCCGCTCGGGGCCGCCGGCACCGGCCGGCGCAGATCCAGCGGATTCCAGCGGGTGAGCAGACTGTAGATCTCGAAGCCGTAGGGCAACTCCAGCACATCGCGCAGGGTGCGCGTCTCGCACTGCGGAATATCGACCGGCTGCTGCTTCTGATAGATGCAGCTGCGCATGCAGTCGTTGCAGATGCGATGACCGGTGGCCGCCGCCATCGGGTTGTCCAGTGTGATCACCGCGAGCGCCGCGAGCGGCAGACCGGCGGCCTTGAGCTGCTGGAACTCCGAGATCCGCTCCTCGAGCGGACAGCCGGTGAGCGGCCGGCCGAACGCATCGCTGCGGAACGCGCCGGCACCCGAGGCTTGCTTCGCGCCCTTGTCGGGCAAACCTCGCGAGCACGAATCCTTGCCCTGGTTGTGGCACCAGATGCAGTAGTGCGCCTCATCGAGCGCACCCCGCAGATCGGTGCCGGCATCGGTGAGCGCGAAACCATCGCGTCGGCGCAGATGTTCCGGCGGAGCGCGATAGCATTCCACCCCGGCGACTTGCGCCTCGACGAGCGGCACGAGCGAGCCGGTGTCGAGCTTGGCGGGCGCCTTGAACAGCACCCCGGCGTGATGGTGCCGCCTGCCCGCCGCTGTCCATGCGGCCCACGCCGCGTAGCGCAGCGCACAGTCGAGATCCTCCCGGTGCGCCTCGGGAGCTTCCTCCCACCGCAGCACCTGCCGGGCGAAGGCGAGTTCATCGAACGCGCCACCCAGGCGAGAGACCATCTCGGCTTCCAACGCCTCGCCGTCGAGACGCTCTGCCTCGGCCGGCGTGATCTTTCTCATGGCCCGGCGCTGCACGAACTGCCGTTTGCACGCATAGAGCGGGGCAAGCTCGTGGTGGCGGGCGGCGAGCGCGCCCTGCTCGGCACGGATATCGAACAGATCGGCGAGAAAATCCTCCAGATGCGGGGCAAGCGCGAGCAGCAGCGCCGAGACACCGGCCTGATCGAGCCTCTGCGGCGCATCGCGCCCTTGCTCGAGACGGCGGCTCAGATCGGGATCGGCCGCGCGGAGAAAACCGATGAACGCGCGATCGAGACGCAGCAGTCCCTCCCGCCGGTACAGATCATCCAGGGTCAGTGCATAAGCGCCGTTCAGCATCACCTAGCAACCCCCGTGCGCCGCACTGAAGCTAACTGCGATCATTTCAGGAATACACCCGTACGATGGCAACGATGGCGCGAACATACGCGATTTCGGGCGGGCGCGCGACACCGGAGAACCGGTGTATGGGGCTGATCAGTCCGCCGACGCGAGCGCGGCATTGAATGCCGGCGGCCGCATCCCCACTATGCAGACTTTGGGCTGCCGGGCACCGCGATCATGATCGAAGCGAACCTGTCCAGTTTCGAACGTGAGGTCATCGAGCCGTCGCATCAGGCGCCGGTGCTGGTGGATTTCTGGGCCCCCTGGTGCGGACCCTGCCGCGCACTCGGGCCGGTTCTCGAGCGCCTGGAGGACAGCTACGGCGGGCGTTTCAAGCTGGTCAAGATCAATTCCGACGAGAACCCCGAGCTGTCGCAGCGCTTCATGGTGCGCAGCATCCCCTACGTCCTCGCCTTCGTCGGCGGCGTGCCGGTCGACGGTTTCGTGGGCGCTCAGCCCGAAGGGCAGGTGCGGCAATTCCTCGACCGGCTGCTGCCCGGGCCCGGCGAGACCGAGCGGCGCAAGGCGCTCGAGCTGATCGAGCAGGGTGACCTGGAGGGCGCGGCCAGCGCGTTGCGCTCGGCTCTGACGATCGAGCCGCACAACGACGCGGCGAAGCTCGATCTCGCCGAGTTGCTGCTCAACAGGTTGTCCGCAACGCCCGCTGAGCCGCAGCTCGCAGAGGCGCAGCGCGTGCTGAGTACCGTGGGCGCCGCGGCACAGGCCGAAGCCCGCTGGCGGGCGCTCGATGTGCGGCTCGCCAGCCTGCGCAGCGCCGCGTCCCTGCCCGATCCGCAGTCATTGCATGAGCGTCTGGCGGCGGACCCGGCCGACCTGGCGGCACGCATGCAGCTGGCACAGCGCCACATCGCGGACCGTGACCTGCAGAGCGCGCTCGATCAGCTGCTGGAGATCATCAGACGCGACCGCAAAGCGGATGGCGAGGCCGCCCGCCGCGCCTTTCTGTCGGTGCTCGATCTGGCCGCCGACCAGCCGAGGTTCGTGGCGGATTACCGCCGGCGGCTGTCGCTGCTGTTGAACCGATAGCGCCGGTCGTATTGCATCCGGCGCCGGCGCGAGGCCCGGCGCCGCGCGCCGCTCACTGCGGCACGCCGCCGGCCGCTTTCAACAGCGCGTCGACTTCCGCTTCGGCGCTCAGCCAGTCCTGCACCTCTCCGCCTGGCGCGAAACCGCGCCGCTCGGCATGAAAGTAGGCTGCCTCGGCGATCATGGCCTGGCGCAAATCATCCGTCACCACGCTTGGCCGGGGGACGGAACCGGCCTTGGCCGCGCCCGTGCGGCGAGCGGCGCGCGAGGTGAGGCTCCTCGCCGGACGCTTCGAGGGCGCTTGCGCCGCAGCAGGACTGGCCGCATGAGCGGCCGCCGGATCGGTGCTGTCCGCCTGGGCGCTCGTCGGAACGGACGCGCGACCGGTCGGCGCAGCGGGCATCCGGGTAGAGGGGCGAATGGTGCGGTTAGGGTCGGAACGACGACTGGCCATGGTGACTCCTCGGTGTGGCTCGAAAGACAAACGGCGGCATCCGGCATCCATCGTCCGCGGG
>JAKAFQ010000700.1 GCA_021817875.1 Pseudomonadota bacterium | reverse complement strand
TTGTCGGTTTCAGTCAAGGTCAGGCGGACGACGTGCAGTGGGCCGCCGAAGGGCACCGAGATATCCCCGGTGTTGCTCACGATTTGCTCGGGCAGCGTCACCGACCCCCCCCCGCCCGTCAGCCCGGTCGTGCCGAGGATCTGCGGGGTGAACAGCATGGCCGGGGGTGCCTCCCAGATGAAGACCTGCAGCACATCGCCGCGGCCGACGGTGTAGTCGGCGCGCGACGTTGTCGAGAACACCTTCGAAAAGCCGGTCTGCCGCGTCGCCTCCTGCAGCCCCTGGGCAAGGGCATAGTTGACGTTGACGAGTTCGATTCCCGGAAGACTCTTGCTCTGCGGTGCCTGGGCGACTGACGCCGTTCTGGGGCCGGCGCCGCCGACGAAACTGCTGCAACCAGCGAGTGTAAGGAGACTGAGGGCGAGAGGGGCGAAGCGTCTGTCCATGAGCGATGGGTAGGGCCGGCGGCGGCCGACCGTTTTGCGGTGCAATCGGGAAATCGGGCGGCGTCACGCAGGATCAATACCCCAATCGCCGGACATCCGAAATCGAACAATACGAAGTGTAGAAGCAATGTTCAGTCGGTTGCCTTTCAGGTGTGCCGAAATCGCCGCAGGTGCGTGCGGTCAATGGCAGCGCAGCGCCACTCGGGTCGGCTGGAAGGTCGAAACATCAACGCTCCTCGATCTACCGGTCGAATCGCAGTCGCCATAGCCACAGTCGAGCTGAGATGCTCGAAAAGTGATCGCAACGTGAAAAACTTCCGCTACGTTGCGGACCAGTTGGTCCACAACGCGACATTGCATGTCAACTTCTTGGTAACTTGAACATCCAGGTCAGTGTTCGACGCATTTTCCATAGCCACGCCAAATTGAACCAGAAGACGTTGCCACGGCAAGTGCCATCGGCGGGGACGGCTTGCGATCCCGAAATATCTTCGCAGCACGCGGATGATCGACGCGCCGGCCCGGGGCGGCTGCCCCGGCCGAATGGAAATCTGGACGCTCGGTCGGCGGACTCGGGTCCCGCCGGCGACGCGCCGGCCAGTCACGGGGTAGGCGATCGGCTGGATGCCGTCGTGCCTGGCGACCTGCGTGCGTTCAAGCTCTCCGATACCCAGGTGCTCCGGGACCGCGTCCGACTGCTTCTGGCATCGATTCCGCTGGCGCTGGTATCCAGCTATCTCGCGGCGGGCATGACGGCCTGGCTGCTTTATCCAGCCATTGCCTCCGCCAAGCTCGTCGCCTGGCTGAGCCTGCTGGGCTTCGTGCACGTCGTGCGGGTATTCGCCTGGTACAAGGCGCGCGGCACGCCCCCGGACGCGTCGCTGCATCGGTATCTGAGCTACCTGCGCATTGGCGTATTCGCCACGGCAATGACTTGGGCTGCGCTGCCGCTGTTTCTTTATCCGTCCGCGGAATTCGATCAACTGCGGCTCGCCGTGGTCATCGGCGCGATCTGCGGTGCCGGAGCCAGCGAACTGGCATCCGATGCGGTGTCGGCGAGTCTGTTCGTGCTGCCCGCGTTGACCGCCATGGTCGTCCGTCTGCTGACGGATCCGCTTCCGGCAATGCAGCTGCTGGGCGGGATGGCGGCGATCTACGAGCTCTATCTGGTCAAGGCGGCCCGCCGGACCGAGCGCTTGTTCCTCGAGATCTCGTATCTGCGGGCCAAGGCCGCGGACAAGATCTCCATTGACGAAGTCACCGGACTGCCGAACCGGATCGGTCTCAATCGCCAGCTGGGGGAGGCCATCGTGCAAGCGCAGCTGCGTCATGCGCCGCTCGCGGTCGGCTATCTGGACGTCGACGATTTCAAAGTCGTCAATGACACCCACGGCCACGCGGTGGGCGACCAGTTGCTCAAGGAACTGGGACGTCGCCTGCGGAGCGGGATACGGGATCAGGATTCGCTTGCGAGGATTTCCGGCGATGAGTTCGTGATCGTCGTGCCCGGCTTCGACGCCGAGCACTTCGCCGATGAACTGCAGTCCGTCGCGCATCGACTGCACCAAGCCATCAAGGCCCCGTGCACCCTCGACGACGGCCGATCGATCTCGATTGAGATGACGATGGGCGTCGCCCGCTACCCGGCCGATGCGCGCGACGCCGATGCGTTGCTACGCGTTGCCGATGCCGCGATGTATCAAGGCAAGCGGCGCAAAGGCGAGCGGACCAGCTGGTGGCAGCTGGGGGTGAGCAAGGTGGTGGCGGCCGAGGTCGACGTTCAGGTCGATGCCTACGGCGACGAGGCGGCGCGGCGCCTCGAGGACGTGCAATCTCTCATGCCGCAAGTCGTCGATCAATTCATCGGTGAGTTTGAACGCACCGTGGAACAGGATGTCCTGGCCAGCCCGATTCTGCGCTCGCTCGATTCGCAGGCGCGGCATGACCTGCAGCACAGGTACGCGGCCTACCTTGCGACGCTTGTCAGTCCCTCGCTCAAGAGAACCGATCTGCTCGACGCGGCGCGCGGCGTCGGGCAGGTCCATTCGCTGGTTGGGGTGAATGCCGCGATGCTCGTGAAGGCGTCAGAGCTGTTTCGCGACGTGCTCGATCGACGGTTGGCGTCAGAGAAGCTCGTGCCGAGCCGACGCCTGCGGTTGTTCAAGGTCATCGAAGCTCGCGTGCGTGACGACCTCCAGCAGCAGGTTTCGGTGATCGAACAGATCAACCAGTCGTATTTGTCTTTCCTGTCACGCGAGCGCCCGGCACACGGGGCTTTGTGGGCCGACGGTATTCGGGCCGAACTGGCCGCGCTGGTGAGTCTGCCAGGCATCGTGATGGTGACGCTGAGTCGCTTGTCGGCTCGCGGCGAGTTGGTGCTTGAGCACAGTGCAGGCGTGCCGGACTCGATGTTGGTC
>JAKAFQ010000699.1 GCA_021817875.1 Pseudomonadota bacterium | reverse complement strand
GCGCTCCGCGGCGCGGGCGCTGCCGGAGGAGTTCGACATCGAGATCCTCGAGACGCACCACCGGCTCAAGCGCGACGCTCCGTCCGGGACCGCGCTCGCCCTGGGGCGGGCGGCCGGCGAGGGTCGTGGGCTCGACGCCGAGGCGGCGCTCGCCGCGGCCGCTGCCGCGCGCACCGGGCTGCGGCCGGCCGGCCAGATCGGCTTCGGCGTGCTGCGTGGCGGTGACGTCGTCGGGGAGCACGAGGTGCGCTTCCTCGGGGCCGGCGAGCAGCTCGTCCTGGGGCATCGCGCGACCGACCGGGCCGTGTTTGCCCGAGGGGCTCTGACCGCTGCGCTCTGGCTCGCGCAGCAGCCGCCGGGTCGTTATGGCATGCGCGATCTTCTGTTTTAAAATCAATTACTTAAAGAATTTCCTGCAGCAGATTCCTGCCTCGCTTGCGACGCCGCAGCGGACCAATTTTCCATGGACACTCGCGGCGACCGACCGTAGAATTTCGCCCGATCCGCGTGCGGGTTAGTCGATTCGTGTGCGGGTTAGTCCACGCAAAGCGGGAGGATGTTCACTTGGAACTCCTCCCGCTTTGTATATCCGCAGGTTACGGACCGAAAAACCCGTGCGGCGCGGCGTGCCGATCGGGGTGGCCGGCTGACGCGAGAGCGAACCTGAAAAGAGAGGATTCATCGAAGTGAGCGTACCGGCAGTCCTGGCCCTGGCGGATGGAACCGTCTTCCGCGGCCAGTCGATTGGTGCCAAAGGCAACACCACGGGCGAGGTTGTGTTCAACACCGCGATGACGGGCTATCAGGAGATTCTCACCGACCCGTCCTACGCCCGCCAGATCGTTACGCTCACCTGTCCGCACATCGGCAACACCGGCACGACGCCGGAGGACCTCGAGTCCGCTCAGATCTACAGCGCCGGGCTCGTGGTGCGTGATCTGCCGGCGCGCTGGAGCAACTGGCGCGGCAGCGAGTCGCTCGGGACGTTCCTCGAACGCGGGCGCATCGTCGCCATCGCCGGCATCGACACGCGCCGCCTGACCCGCATTCTTCGCGAGCAGGGCGCCCAGGCCGGCTGCATCATGACCGGCGAGAAGGCCGACGCGGCCGCCGCGGTGATCGCGGCACGCAAGTTCCCGGGCTTGAAGGGCATGGATCTGGCCAAGGTGGTCAGCGTCCGGCGCGCCTTCCAGTGGAACGAGGGCAGTGTCTGGCCGGAGAGCGCGCGCACGCTGCGCTCGCATCAGCGCCTGCACGTCGTCGCCTACGATTTCGGGATCAAACGCAACATCCTGCGCCTCCTCGCCGATTTCGGCTGCCGCATGACCGTGGTGCCGGCCGAGACCAGCGCCGAGGAAGCCCTCGCGCTCGCCCCCGACGGGCTGTTCCTCTCCAACGGCCCGGGCGATCCGGAGCCATGCACCTACGCCATCGAGGCGACGCGCGAGTTCCTCAAGACCGACCTGCCCGTGTTCGGCATCTGCCTCGGACATCAGATCCTCGGGCTCGCCAGCGGGGCGCGCACCCTGAAGATGAAGTTCGGTCACCACGGCGCGAACCATCCGGTGCAGGACCTGGAGACCGGCCGGGTGCTGATCACCAGCCAGAATCACGGCTTCGCGGTCGATGAGACGACGCTGCCGGCGAATGTGCGCGCCACGCACCGCTCGCTGTTCGACGGTTCGCTGCAGGGGCTCGCGTTCCAGGACCGTCCGGTGTTCGGCTTCCAGGGCCATCCCGAGGCAAGCCCCGGGCCGCACGACGTGAAGCCGCTGTTCGAGCGGTTCGTGCAGCTGATGGTGCGGCGCCTGCAGGTGCAACTGCGCCAGGGGCCCGCCGCGGCTGCGCCCACCCAGAGTCCGCCGCGCCAGCCGGCGGTTTCCCGTTGATGTCGAGACTGACCCAGTGCCCAAGCGCAGCGACCTGAAGAGCATCCTGATCATTGGCGCCGGCCCGATCGTGATCGGCCAGGCGTGCGAGTTCGACTACTCCGGCGCGCAGGCCTGCAAGGCGCTGCGCAGCGAGGGGTTCCGGGTGATCCTGGTCAACTCCAACCCGGCGACCATCATGACCGACCCGGAGATGGCCGATTCGATCTACATCGAGCCGGTCAACTGGCGCACGGTGGCACGCATCATCGAGAAGGAGCGGCCGGATGCGCTGCTGCCGACCATGGGCGGCCAGACCGCCCTCAACACCGCTCTCGATCTGGTGCGCGAGGGCGTGCTGGAGAAATTCGGCGTCGAGCTGATCGGCGCGAAGCGCGAGTCGATCGACATGGCCGAGGACCGCGAGCGCTTCCGCGACGCCATGACCGAGATCGGCCTGGAATCGCCGCACTCGCTGATCGCCCGCAGTCTCGAGGATGCCTTCACGATTGCCGGGCAGATCGGCTACCCGATCGTCATCCGTCCCTCCTTCACCCTCGGGGGCTCCGGCGGCGGTATCGCCTACAACCGCGAGGAACTCGAGGCGATCGTCGCCCGCGGCCTCGATGCCTCCCCGACCGGCGAGGTGCTGCTCGAGGAGTCGGTGATCGGCTGGAAGGAATTCGAGATGGAGGTGGTGCGCGACAGCAAGGACAACTGCATCATCATCTGCTCGATCGAGAATCTCGATCCGATGGGCGTGCATACCGGAGACTCGATCACCGTCGCGCCGGCACTGACGCTCACCGACAAGGAATACCAGCGCATGCGCGACGCCTCGATCGCGGTGCTGCGCAAGATCGGCGTCGATACCGGCGGCTCGAACGTGCAGTTCGCGGTCAGTCCGCACGACGGTCGGCTGCTGGTGATCGAGATGAATCCGCGCGTGTCGCGCTCCTCGG
The DNA here is from genome assembly GCA_021817875.1 of Pseudomonadota bacterium. The sequence continues at coordinate 39 of JAKAFQ010000699.1, read as the reverse complement.
CGCTCGCCTCCAAGGCAACCGACTTTCCGATCGCCAAGA
>JAKAFQ010000698.1 GCA_021817875.1 Pseudomonadota bacterium | reverse complement strand
CGGTCCGCGCGCGGCGCTGGCCGGCGCTCGCTGTGACGCTGGTGTTGCTGGCACTCGGGGTGCTGCGCGCCGCGGCGTTCGCTGATGCGCTCGATGGCGCACTGGCGGTGCGGTCGGCGTATGTGAATTTCGATCACGGCGTGATCGAGCTGAACGCCCAGGTGACCTATCCGCTGAATCCGGCCATCCGCAAGGCGCTGCAGAACGGTGTCACGCTGAGCTTCGACGTGGAGGCGCGTGTCGAGCAGGTGCGGCGCTTCTGGTTCAATGCCACGGTGATCGACGTGACGCTGCACCGTGAGCTCGCCTACCACGTTCTCACGCGCCGCTACGTGGTGCGGGACGTGCAGAGCGGCGGGGAGCGCAATTTCGCCGACGTGCGCCAGGCGCTGCGTTACCTCGAGACGGTGCACAACTGGCCGATCCTGGTGGAATCGCAGCTGTTGAGCGGCCGCTACGTCATCAGTGTTCGCGCCGACGTGCGCCGCGGCAAGCTGCCGGCCTCCCTGCGCGCGCTGCTGTTCTGGACGGATGACTGGCAGCGCGAGAGTCCGTGGTATTCATGGTCGCTGCCGGTGTGAGCGAAACGCCGCGCCGTTCGCGCGCCATCGCAGCCATCGCGCTGTGGAGCATCATCGGGCTCGCGGCGCTGCTGCTGCTCGCCAAGAGCGCGCAGAACTCCTCCGAATTCGGTCGCCTGCAGCCGTGGATCGTGCTGCTGAACGTCATCGGCGTATTCGTGCTGATCGTGCTGCTGGCGCGCAAGCTGTGGCAGCTGGTGCGCGATTTCCGCAACCACGTCCCCGGCTCGCGCCTGACCGCGCGCTCGGTCATGATCTTCGGCGCGCTGGTGATCGCGCCGCTGCTGATCGTGTACTTCTCCTCGCTGGAGTTCATCGACCGGGGCATCGACAGCTGGTTTCGGGTCGAGGTCCGCGAGGGACTGAAGGACGCACTGGTGCTGTCACGCTCGGCTCTGGACCTGCGCGTGCAGGCCGAATCGCGCCGCACCGCGGTGCTCGCCCGTGCGCTCCTTGGGCGCTCGGCGCTGCAGATCCAGGGACAGCTCGATCAGGCGCGCCGCGCGGATTCCGCCCGGGAGATCGTGCTCTACGGGGCCAACGAGCGGGTGCTCGCCGCGAGCCTCGAGGATCCGCTCGCCGACGTGCCGCTCGCACCGCCGACCGATCTGGTGCGGACCGTGAGCGAGCGACAGACCTACGTCAGTCTCGAGCCACGGCCGAACGGCCGGTTCGTCATCCGCATCGGTGTGCCGCTCGCCCAGTCGGCCCGCGGCGCCGGACTGCGCTACCTGATGGCGGTCTACCCGGTGCCCGAGCAGCTCTCGGCGCTCTCGAACGCCGTGCAGCGCTCCTATTCACGCTACGGCAACCTGACGGCGCTGCGCGAGCCCTTGAAATACAGCTTCCGTCTCACGCTCACCCTGGTGCTGCTGCTGGCGATGCTCGCGGCGATCCATGGAGCGATCCTCTCCGCCGAGCGTCTCGCCCGCCCGGTGCAGGACCTGATCGCCGGCACGCGCGCGGTCGGCAAGGGGGACTTCGCCACGCGTCTTGCCCTGCCGTCGCGCGACGAGATGGGCTACCTGGTGCATTCCTTCAACGACATGACCAAGCGGCTGCGACGCGCGCACGACGAGGCCACGCGCAGCCAGCAGGCCGTCGAGCGCGAGCGCGAGCGGCTCGCCATCATCTTGGCGCGCCTCTCGACCGGCGTGCTGGCGATCGACCGCAACCTGGTGGTGCGCATGGCCAACCGGGCGGCCGGGGGCATCCTCGGCACCGATCTGTCGGTGGCGACCGGGCGGGCGCTGCCGGATCTGTCGGCCGGCAACGAGCAGCTCGGCCAGTTCGTGGCGGCGATCGCCGTGCGCTTCGCGCGCGGCCGGGAAGAGTGGCGCGAGCAGATCGACCTGGGCAAGCCGGGGCGGATGGCGACGCTGATGTGCGCCTGCACGCCGCTGCCTGGGGAGAGCGGCGACATGGGCTACGTGATCGTCTTCGACGACATCACGGCGCTGCTCGAGGCGCAGCGCGACGCCGCCTGGGGCGAGGTGGCGCGGCGGCTGGCGCACGAGATCAAGAATCCGCTCACGCCGATCCAGCTGTCCGCCGAGCGGCTGCGGCGGCGGCTGCTGCCGATCCTCGCGCCGCCGGCGGCCGAGTTCCTCGATCGCTCCACGCATACCATCGTGCAGCAGGTCGAGAGCATGCAGCAGATGGTCAATGCCTTCAGCGAGTACGCCCGGGCGCCGGAGATGCGCGTCAGCCGCTTCAGCCTGAACGAGCTGGTGACCGAGGTGGCGGACCTTTACCGCTCGCAGGATCCGCGTGCGAACATCGTGCTCGATCTGGATGAGCGGCTGAGCGCGATCGAGGCCGATCGCGGCCGGGTCCGCCAGATCCTGAACAACCTGGTGACCAACGCGCTCGAGGCGCTCCAGGGACATCCCGACCCGCAGGTCGAGATCAGCACGCGGTTCGAGGGCGGTGCGACCGCGTTCGGACTGATGACCGTATGTGACAATGGGCCCGGGTTCCAGTCGGACTTGCTCGGACGGATCTTCGATCCGTATGTCACGAGCAAGCCCAAGGGCACCGGGCTGGGTCTGGCGATCGTGAAGAAGATCGTCGAGGAGCATGGGGGCCGGATCGACGCGGACAATCGTCCCGAGGGGGGCGCCCGAATCCGGGTGGCCCTGCCGGTGGCGTTCGGCAAGCGTTCCGGGGCGAAAGAAGAACGACAGTCATTGCGGAGCGAGCAAGCATGAGTGCGGCACACATACTGGTGGTCGATGACGAGGCGGACATCCGTGGCCTGCTGAAGGAGATCCTCTCCGAGGAAGGCTAC
>JAKAFQ010000697.1 GCA_021817875.1 Pseudomonadota bacterium | reverse complement strand
CAGTCGCATTCCCGCTTGCCGTCGAACTACACCCTGCGGGAAATAAATCCCAGCAACGGGGTGCAGGTGGCTGCCGAAGACGCCAGGCGGCTGGGCATCGCCAATGGCGACTGGATCTGGGTCGTCACGCCCGAAGGGAAACGCCGTGGCCGTGCCATGGTGCTGGAAGGCATTCGTCCCGGGGTCATTCTGTTCGAGGTCGGCTACGGGCACTGGGGCTATGGCGCGAGCAACTATCGGGTCGGCGGCAAACGCGTGGTGGGCGACGCGGTGCGCCGAGCCGGCATCCATCTCAATCCGATCATGCGCCGCGACCCCGACGTGTGGCAGATGTCGCTGATGGATCTCACCGGCGGCAGCGTGGTGTTTTACAACACGCGCGCCCGCATCGAGAAGGATGTGACCCATGTCTGACCAGGAATTGGCAAGGCTCGCCGAGGCCGGCTCGCGGCTGCTCTTGCAAGCCCCCGACGCGCGTATTTTGGCCGCGCTGGCCCCCTTGGCCCGCGCGCCCCTGGACCTGCGGCAGGCCCAGCAGGATTTCTACGATTTCCTGTGTACCCTCCAGTCGGGCTGCTTTCTGCCGCCCTACGCGCACGTCCTCACCCAGGCGGAGGAAACCGAAGAGTTCTGGCATTTTCCCCCCGCCCGTCACGACGGGGGCGACGCCTTGCTCCCCTGGTATGACGCAGCCGGCTTCAATCCCATGGAACTTCGGGCCGCGCCGATGCTGACCACCTCCAACCGTCCGCTCGATCACGTCGGCATACTCCTGGCTTTCCTGGCGCTGTTGCTCGACGCATCGGGCGACAGCGAGCTCGACCGGCAGGTGCTGGCTGATTTCATCACCGAACACATCCAGCCCTGGGCCGACGTGTTCGCACACCTGCTGACCCAGGCGGAAAGCGCCTACGTCAGCCTGGTCGGTGAAGCCCTCGAGGATTTTTTCACCGCCTTGCGGGCGACTCATCCGCCGCGCGCCGATGCCGAGAACCGATACGGCGAGCCGCTGTTGATCCCGATTCGACCGGCCATGCCGATGCCGGCTGCGAATCCACAGTAAAGCACCCGGCTTTGCCGGGAGATAGACGGGGACAGCGATGTCGAGATCGCCCGCTACGAGGCAGACGATGCCTGCGCTGGAAATGGAAATCAGCGATACCGCGCAGGCGCTGATCCATTCGCGCCAGAACGTTTCGCCCCGGCGCCTGACCGAGCCCGGACCCTCGCCGGCGCAACTCGCGCAACTGTTCGACGCGGCGGCAGCGGCGCCCGATCACGGCCTGCTGCGCCCCTGGCGTTTCGTCATCGTCCCGCAGGAAAAACGCGCGCTCCTGTCCGAGGTGTTCGCGCTGGCGCTGGTCGACCGCGATCCGGACGCGGCGCCGGAACAGATCGAACAGGCCCGAGAAAAGGCCCACCGCGCGCCGTTCCTGCTCCTGGCGGTGGCGCGGCTCGGTCCAGCCGAGCCCGACATCCCGGCGCCGGAGCGCGTGGTGTCGCTGGGCTGCGCGCTCCAGAACATGCTGCTGTCGGCCCACGCCATGGGCTTCGGCACCGGACTCACCAGCGGGCGGGCGATGGGTTCGGCGCGCATGCGCACCCTGTTCGCCCTAACCGAGGGCGAACAACCTGTGTGCTTCGTCAACATCGGCACGGTCAGCAAGTACAAGCCGCAACGCCCTCGCCCCGGGGCATCCGAGTTTGTTTCGTCGCTATGAGCAGGAAAACCGGAGAGCACCGGCTCATCGATCAATTTGGCCGCCGCATCGAATACCTGCGGCTCTCGGTCACCGACCGCTGCGACCTGAGATGCGCCTACTGCATGCCGGCGGACTTCGCTGATTACCAGGACCCCGCGCACTGGCTTTCCTTCGAAGAGATCCGCAGAGTCCTGTCGGTGCTGGCCGGGTGCGGCCTGAGCCGGGTGCGAATCACCGGCGGCGAGCCGCTCCTGCGTAACCGGATCGTCCAGTTGGCCGCGAGCATCAAGCGGATCGAAGGGATCAGGGATCTTTCCCTGAGCACCAACGGTACCCAATTGGGCAAACACGCCGGGGCCTTGCGCCGGGCCGGGGTCGATCGGATCAATGTCAGCCTGGATACCCTGAGACCCGAGCGCTTTGCACGGATCACCCGTCGCGACGCCCTGCAACAGGTGTTTTCCGGACTGGATGCCGCCAGCGCCGCAGGCTTTGCGGCGATCAAGGTCAACATGGTCTGGATGCCGGGGACCAACGATGACGAAATCGAGGACATGATCGGCTATTGCCGGGATCGTGGCTACATCCTGCGGCTCATCGAAAACATGCCGATGGGCGACTCCGGTCGCGAGGCCGGGCATTCCAGCCTCCAGCCCATGATCGCCGGGATACAGAAGCGCTATGGCCTGATCGACGGGGTGATTCCCGGCGGCGGGCCGGCCAGGTACCTGGTCAGTCCGGACCAGGACTTCAGCATCGGCTTCATCACGCCGCTGTCGCAGCACTTCTGCGCGAGCTGCAATCGCATCCGGATGACGGTCGATGGCACGCTGCAGCTCTGCCTCGGCCAGGAGGATAGACTTGAGTTGCGGCCGCTGCTGCGCGGCGGCGCCAGCGACAATGACATCGAGGCAGCGATCATGGCGGCAATCCGGCGCAAGCCGGAGCGTCACGAATTCCTGGAGGCGCCGCAAAAACTGCTGCGCTTCATGTCGATGACCGGCGGCTGAGCCGGCAGGCAGCCCATTGCCGTGCCGGGTACGGGTGTTGATTTGAACCTAGACATTATGGCCCCCTGAGATTGAAGGGCGGGTGGTCGATCTCCGTTATCGTGGATTGCGCGCCAGAGGCGTGCCGAGCCATAACGGTGAGCGCCAAACGGCGCCTCA
>JAKAFQ010000696.1 GCA_021817875.1 Pseudomonadota bacterium | reverse complement strand
ATCGGTACTCACGGGCACCACGGCGGCCGAGCCGAACTCCGATCGCACGTAGGCGGCGACCTGCTTGGCAGAAATCGGATCGTTGAAGAAGCCGAGCCGCAGGCCGTACCACTTGCGCCCCTCGCGGCTGCCCTCGACGCAGTAGAGCGTGTAGGCGCTGAAGATCGCAAGTGGCGGCAGCTTGTCGAGGGCGATCTGCTCGACCGACCACTTCAGCTGCACGGCGAAGGCCGCGGGCTTGGCTGCCTCGGGCACGCGTCCCTCCAGGCACTGCAGCGCTTGTGCATCGTTGAGCGGCGTGCCGGGCAGCGGCAGTTCCTGGGTCTCCCCGGCGGAGCCGCGCGGCTCATCGAGCGAGGCGAGCACTTCCTTGATGTTGGAATTGTCGAACACCGCCGTCGTGCGGGCCGCGGCGCCCGCCTTCGATGCAGCGGCGGGCTTCACCTGGCGGGCGGCGGGCGCGGCTTTGCCACGCTGCGGCGCAGCCGCGGCAGCCGGGCTTGGCGGCTGCAGAGTGGGCACCGGGCGCTCTGGCGCACTCACCGGCTCGGCGAGCGGCACAGCGGCCAGCACAGGCGGGGTCGCAACCGGCGCCGACGCTGCGGCGATCGCCGGCTGGGCAACGGTCGTGGCGGCGGCCGGCGCGGCGGTCGGCGGCACCGCGTTGACGGCCGGGGCTTGCGGCTCGACCAGGGTGAGCTCGCTCACGACCGTCGCCACGGCGGGCGGCGGAGCCGGCGGCTCGACCTGGGGCGCAGCCGAGTGCGGTCCGGTCGCAAGCGCGGCCTGCGCCTCGGCAGCGGCAACCGCGCGCGCGCGCAGCTTCTTGCCGGGCGCCTCGCCCGTCCACGCGCCGGGATACACCTCGCGCACCAGACCCAGCCAGCTCTCGGCCTCGGCCTGTGTAGCGAAGAATCCCATGTGCAGGCGGAACCGCTCGCGGCCTTCCTCGAAGCGCCGGCTGACGAAGAACGTGAAGCGCTTCAGGTCGGGCAAATCGGCGCGCGGCAGCGCCATGGGCGTGCTCGAGGAGCACAGGTTGATGACGTACGGGCCCGCTTCGGCGACGGGCTCCACCGATGATGGCGCGCCGGTCTCGGGGAGCGGCGCCAGATTTTCCGCTGGTGTCATGTCTCTCGGACGCTCGGTCGAAATGCCCCGATCGGCCGGCGACGCGTCCTTAGAAAGCGGAGGAAGCAGACGATGCGCCTGGTGCGCGCTCGTGGCAGCCCCGCCGTCATGGGATCGTCCCGAAGACCGGTGGCTTTGCGTCCCCGTCTTTCGACGGGTTTGCCCTTATCACTGCGAGCAGTTTCGAGGCACGCGCGCTGCGAGTCAAGCACGCGGATGCGGCGTAGCTCTCAGAGCGTATTTCCCGCAGCTTTCTCTGTACATAACGCAACGGCGCCCGCCGGCGCGCACGCTCTTATGTCGCGTGCGCGCCGTGATATGTCACGCGGGTGCTGTCGCGCTCAAGCCGGGTCGGTGAGGATCCCCGGCAGGTCGAGCCCTTTCTCCCGCGCACAGGCAATGGCCTCGGGATAACCCGCATCGGCATGGCGCATCACGCCGCTCGCCGGATCGTTCCACAACACCCGTGCGATGCGGCGCGCGGCCGCATCGCTGCCGTCGCACACGATGACCACGCCGGCATGTTGGGAGAAGCCCATTCCAACACCGCCGCCGTGATGCAGCGACACCCAGGTCGCGCCCGAGGCGGTGTTGAGCAGCGCGTTGAGCAGCGGCCAGTCGGACACCGCATCCGAGCCGTCGCGCATCGCCTCGGTCTCGCGGTTGGGCGAGGCGACCGAGCCGGAGTCCAGGTGGTCGCGGCCGATGACCACCGGGGCCTTCAGCTCCCCGCGCGCCACCATCTCGTTGAACGCCAGTCCGAGCCGGTGACGGTCGCCGAGGCCGACCCAGCAGATGCGCGCGGGAAGCCCCTGGAAGTGGATGCGCTGGCGCGCCATGTCGAGCCAGTGGTGCAGGTGCGTGTCGTGCGGCAGCAGCTCCTTGACCTTCGCGTCGGTGCGGTAGATGTCCTCCGGGTCGCCTGAGAGCGCTGCCCAGCGGAACGGGCCCATGCCCCGGCAGAACAGCGGCCGGATGTACGCCGGCACGAAGCCGGGGAAGTCGAACGCATTCTTCACGCCTTCCTCGAGCGCCACCTGGCGGATGTTGTTGCCGTAGTCCACGGTCGCCACTCCGGCGGCGTGGAAGTCGAGCATCGAGCGCACGTGCACGGCCATCGAAGCCTTCGCCGCACGCACCACCTCCTGCGGATCTCGTGTGCGCATCTCGATCCAGCGCTCGACGCTCCAGCCGATGGGCAGGTAGCCGTTCAACGGATCGTGCGCCGAGGTCTGGTCGGTGAGCATGTCGGGACGCACACCCCGCCGGTACAGCTCGGGCAGCACTTCGGCGGCGTTGCCGAGCAGTCCGACCGACACGGCGCGCTTCTCGGCGCAGGCGTGCTGCACGATCTTAAGCGCCTCATCGATCGTCTCGGCCGCGTGATCGAGGTAGCCGGAGCGCAGCCGCATCTCGATGCGCGAGCGCTGGCACTCGATCGCGAGACACGAGGCCCCGGCCATCACGGCCGCGAGCGGCTGCGCACCGCCCATGCCGCCGAGTCCGGCGGTGAGCAGCCAGCGACCGGCGAGGTTACCCCCGAAGTGACGCCGGCCCATCTCGACGAACGTCTCGTAGGTGCCCTGCACGATGCCCTGGCTGCCGATGTAGATCCACGAGCCGGCGGTCATCTGCCCGAACATCATCAGACCCTTGCGGTCGAGCTCGTTGAAGTGCTCCCAGCTCGCCCACCGCGGCACCAGATTGGAGTTGGCGATCAGCACGCGCGGGGCGTCCTCGTG
>JAKAFQ010000070.1 GCA_021817875.1 Pseudomonadota bacterium | reverse complement strand
TGGCGCTATCTGAGCGACCCGGGCTGCGCGCTCGTGCTGGTCCGGCTCACACGTGAGATCGCCGAACTCGCCCGCGCACAGGGAGTGGTTCCGGGCGAAAAAGGCATCCTGTTCCCGCTGCGCACCGTGCTCGAAGCCCCCGAAGCCGAAGCGGTCGCGGCGGTCCGCGCAACCGGCGAACGATTGCGCATGGACGCGCCGGATCATCGCATGTCGTCCCTGCAGGATCTCGAGGCCGGCCGGCCGCTCGAGGTCGAAGAGACCCTGGGTCATGCGGCGCGCAAAGCCTCGCACCTCCATCTGTCAATGCCGCTGCTCGAGACGTTCTATCCCCTGGTCGCGGCCATCGGCCGCATGCGCTCGCCGCCCGCTCCCACCCGTTGAGTCTCCCGGCACCGAGGAGGCAGCCCGGCCGATGCGCCCCCGGCCCGGTAGGCCGTCCGCGCCGGGCGCGGCCGCCCGACCGAGAGCGCTCCGTCGCGGTCAGGGACCGATCGGCTCACTCGCCTGGGTCTCACCGACGGCCGCGACACGTCGCGGCGCGGTTTCGACCAGCGCCGCGCTCACCAGGACCCCGAGCAACAGCCCCGCCAGAGAGAACAGCATGACATTCTGAATACCGTCGTGCTGGGCGATATAGCCGGCCGCCACCGGTCCGATACCGCCGCCGAAGATCTCACCCGTGCCAGAGACGAGGCCGATGGCCGACGAGGTCAGCTGGGTGGGAACCGCCTCGGTGGCGACCGGCCCGGTCAGCAGCGACAGCACCGCCGATCCGAAGAACGCCACCCCGCTCAACAGCATGAACAGCATGAACGGCTCGTCCCCGGTGTGTATCAAACAGTAGAGCAGCACCGCCGCCGCCGCGAAGCAGACGATCGATGCACTCCTGCGCCCGATCAGGTCCGAGAGCGCCGGCATCACGATGCCGCCGAGGAAACCGCCGAAGCCCAGGCCGGACATGACGAATCCCATCCGCACAGGGCTCATGTGCAGATAATCGACCAGGTAATTGGGCACGAAGGCCCCCAGCACGAAAATGCAGCTCATGCCGCAGATCATGCCGAGCATGCTCAACACGACGTTCCGGGAGCGCAGGATGTCGATCCACGGCGGCTGCGGCGCCGCCGCGGTCCTGTCGGCGGTGCGCCGCAGATGCGGCGGTTCACGGATCACGCGGTACAGGAATACCGCGAGAATGAACCCCGGAACCGACACGACGACGAAGACCCAGCGCCAGGAAGGCACCACCGTCAGCAACTGCGTGGCGATGATCGGCCCGAGCGCCAGCCCGAACAGCGAAAAGCTGCTCAGCTGGATGCCCTGGTTGAGACCGCGGCGCTTCGGGTGAGACGCCTCACCGGTGAGCGCCACGCTGGTCGAAAGGAATGCCCCCTCGGTCGCGCCCATGACGCCGCGCACCGCGACCAGCATGGCGACTCCGGTCACCATGCCGGTGACGCCCGCCAGGCTGGAGAACAGCAGCAGCGCGGGAATGAGAATCCTGCGCCGCCCAACGCGGTCGGACAGATTGCCCATCAGCGTCGAGAACGTTCCCCAGCACAGCGCCAACGCACCGACGGCATAGCCGAGGTCCTGGTAGGTGAGATGCAGGTCGTGCATCATGGTGGGGAACAGCGGCGCGATGATCCATCGGTCGAGTCCCACCAGTCCGAAACCCAGGAACAGCAGCAGCACCGCCCGCCACTCGTAGGCGGAATCGAAGTTCTCCGGCTCGCTCACGGGCGCTTCCTCCGCAGGCTGCCTGCGGCGATCCACGCGACCGCGCCGGGAAGATCCTGCCGCTCACGCCCGGGAGCCGCCCGCTCGCGCTGCAGCCGCGCAACATCCATCTCTGACATGTCTCTACCCTCCGAACGCCTGGTCGGCAGCAACCGGCACGTGCACGGCACGGCACGGCTCACGATGCGGACTCGCCCTTCGGGGCGAGGTCTTGCTGCCCAGTCGCGGCGCGCCTTCGACGCGCGCCGCACCCGAGGCCTGCGCCAGTGCCGGTCCATTCATCCTGCGCAGGTCGTCCGAGAGCTTACACTGTCCGGCGGGGATCCCGGGTTCGGCGCCCCGCCAGCGCAGAGACCTCGGACCGGATCACCCGACCGGAATGCCGTCCCCCGCATGGGTTCCCGGCCGTCGATGGCGCGGCCTGGAAACACTCCCCTTGTGACGGATGAGCGGCCGGCTTGTGCAATCCGGGGGCTGCGGCCGCCATTGCAGGATTTCGCACCTGGTTCGTCTAGAGCCTATGATCCGGGGAAATGTCCAGGCAGCCGATGGCGGTATGAGCAACGGGCGCTCCGGGCGGGGATCATCGGACGATACCGCCACTGCGGCGCAGAATTCGCAGCGGCATTCCGAGCTGATCACACGCCTGTTCCGCGAGCACAATCAGGCACTGGTCCGATTTCTCGCCCTGCGGGTGCGCTCGCAGCAGGAGGCTCGGGAGATCGCTCAGGAGGCCTACGTCCGGCTGCTGAAGCTCGACCAGCCGGGAGCGGTCAGTTTCCTGCGTGCCCTGTTGTTCAAGATCGCCGCCAACCTCGCCGTCGATCACATCCGGCACGAGCAGACGGCGCGCCGCTATGCACGGGAAAGCGGCTTTCTCGACGAGTGGGCGCTGCCGCCCACCCCGGAGCGGGCGGCCGGCAGCGCCCAGGAGCTGCAGATCCTGGAGCGTCTCATCGGCGAGCTGCCGCCGAAATGCCGGCAGGCTTTTCTGCTGCACCGGTTGCACGGCCTGGATTTCCCCGAGATTGCTCGTCGCATGGGTCTGGGCGAGCGTATGGTGCGGACGTATGTGGTGCGGGCCGTGCTGTACTGCCGCGCCGGCCTGGATGCGGCGGATGCCGTCGCGGGAGAGGACAGTCATGGATAGACGCCTTCAGGCACAGCTCGAAGCCGATCCCGTGCTGCAGGAGGCCACCGAGTGGCTCGTGGAGCTTCACGGCGGCAACGTCCCCGGGGAACGGATCAGCCAGTGGCAGCAGTGGCTTACGGAAGGCGCGCACCGGCGGGCATTCGACCGCGTGGAATCGCTCTGGCACATGACGGCGGAAGTGAATCCCCCGTGGCCGAGCGAGGCCGAGCTCACCCGGGACGACTACGCCGGAAATGAAGGGGTCGCGGCGTGGCATACGCGGGCCCGGCCGGACCCGGCCGAGCCTGGCAGAGGCGGCTGGCTGAGCCACCTGCCGCTCGGGCGCGGTCCGTGGCGGTGGGGCCGCGGTCGCTTCGGGACGCTGGCGGCAACGGCCATGGCCGCAGCCCTCGTCATGGGAGTGATCTACTGGCCGGCGATTCGTGCGTTCCTCCAGGGCGGCAGCCGGATCTTCGTGCACACCGGCATCGGGCAGACCCGTACGCTCACGCTGCAGGATGGCACAGCGGTCTCGGTCGGTCCGGACACCACGCTCACCGTCACGCTGCGCGCGCATTCCCGCTCGATAGCGCTGCAGAGCGGCGAAGCCTATTTTCGCGTCAGGAAGGAGCCCTCCCGACCGTTTACCGTACGGGCCGGGCACAGCACCGTCACGGACCTGGGGACCCAGTTCGATGTGCGGCACGTCGACGGCGGGATCGTGGTGTCGGTCGCCGAAGGCATGGTCCGTGTCACGACTTCCCTGCCGCCGCGGCACGGCGCACATTCGGCACCCTCCGGTCGGACTGCCCGAGTACTGGCCATCCGACTCGGGACCGGGCAGCGCCTCGCGCTCGAACCCTTCGATACGGTGCCGCGGATCGCACCGATCGACCCGAAATGGGTCGCCAGCTGGCGTCAGAACCGCCTGCACTATCTGGATGAGCCGTTAGGCAGCGTGGTCGCCGATCTCGACCGCTACTCCCGGCGGCGGATCAGCGTAGCGGATCCGGCCATCGCCCGGCTGCGCGTCACGGCCGTCGTAACCGTGCAGGGCATCGACGCCTGGCTCGCCAGCCTCGGCGCCGCGTTCCCGGTGCGCGTGGTGCGGCAGCCCGGCGCAGTGATCATCGAACCGCGTCACACCCCCGGGACCCCCTGAGCCGCTCGAGGGGTCAATCGACCGGCTCGGCGGAGCGGGCGCGGGCGTGCAGCCGCACCGCGCTTCTGAGTGCCTCGACGAAATTTTCCCGCGGCGGGTTATTCGTGTTGCGCAGACGCAGAACTCCCAGTTCGATCGGCGTCGCCTTGCGAGGCAGGCGCCGGTAGCGGACACCGGAACGGCGGAGATTGCGGACCGAGGAGGGAACGAGCGCGAAACCCATGCCGCTCGAGACCAGGCCAATCACGGTCTGCATCTGCCGGGCTTGCTGGGTGATTCGCGGGGCGAAACCGAACGAGCGGCAATAGCTGATCGTGAGGTCGTACAGACCCGGGGCGATGTCGCGCGGCGGGACGATGAAATGCTCTTTCGCGAGCGCGCGCAGATCGATCGCGCCGGTTCCCCTGGCGGTCGGGTGCCCCGATGGAGCGGCGAGCACCAGGTCCTCGCACAGCAAGCGCTCGAACTCGAGGTCAGGCTCGTCCACCGGTGCCAGGCCGATGCCCAGGTCCAATCGCGCGGCGCGCAGCTCCGGAACCTGGGCATCGGTCGTGAGCTCGTGCAACTCCACTTCCACGCCGGGGAAGCTTGAGCGAAAACTCTTCAGGGCAGGCGGCAGAATGCCGTAGTCTGCGATCGAGACGAAACCGACGGACAGCCTGCCGATATCGCCCCGGTGCACCCGCAGCACCTCGCTCGTGGCGCGATCGAGCCGCTGCAGGACCGCGCGCGCTTCCTCCAGGAAGGCGGTCCCCGCAGCGGTGAGCGCTGCGCCGCGATTGCTGCGCTCGAGCAGCCGCACTCCGAGCGCGCTCTCCAGCTTCTTGATCTGCGTCGACAGGGGCGGCTGCGAGATATGCAGCCGGCGCGCGGCGCGCGAGAAGCTGCACTCTTCCGCGACCGCGACGAAGTAGCGCAGTTGCCTCAGTTCCACTATTCGCAAATCGTATGGCGACCCTATCTATATTGTATTAGCGGATATATGAGACGCCAATCAGAATGCGCGCCGGCGACGGTTGTCGCCCGACAGAGGAACCCAGTCCATGCCTGCTTACCGTTCCGCAACCAGCACCGCCGGCCGCAACATGGCTGGAGCCCGCGCACTGTGGCGGGCCACCGGGATGAAGGACAGCGACTTCGGCAAGCCCATCATTGCGGTCGCCAATTCCTTCACCCAGTTCGTACCCGGCCACGTGCATCTGAAGGACATGGGCCGGCTGGTGATCGAAGAAATCGAACGCGCCGGGGGCGTGGGCAAGGAGTTCAACACCATCGCGGTCGACGACGGCATCGCCATGGGGCACGACGGCATGCTCTACAGCCTGCCGTCGCGCGACATCATCGCTGACAGCGTGGAGTACATGTGCAACGCGCACACGGCCGACGCGCTGGTGTGCATCTCGAACTGCGACAAGATCACACCCGGCATGCTCATGGCCGCCCTGCGCCTGAACATTCCGACCGTGTTCGTCTCCGGCGGCCCGATGGAGGCCGGCAAGGTCCGCCTGGCCGGCAAAGACACATCGCTCGACCTGATCGACGCCATCGTCGCCGCGGCCGACAACAGCGTGACCGACGCCGACGTGCAGGCGATCGAGCGGTCCGCGTGCCCCACCTGCGGCTCATGCTCGGGCATGTTTACCGCCAACTCGATGAATTGCCTCACCGAGGCGCTGGGCCTCGCCCTGCCCGGCAACGGCACGCTCGTCGCCACCCACGCGGACCGCGAGCAGCTGTTCCGCACGGCCGGACGGCTGATCGTGGAGCTGACCACGCGCTACTACCTGCGGGACGACAGCCGTGTACTGCCGCGCAGCATCGCCTGCAAGGCCGCATTCGAAAATGCGATGTCGCTGGACATCGCCATGGGCGGTTCGACCAACACCGTGCTGCACCTGCTGGCCGCCGCGCACGAAGCCCAGGTCGAATTTCACATGAGCGACATCGACCGGCTGTCGCGCGCGGTTCCGAATCTGTGCAAAGTGGCGCCGTCGAGTCACTATCACCTCGAGGACGTGCATCGGGCCGGCGGCGTCATGGCCATTCTCGGCGAGCTCGACCGCGCGAAGCTGCTCGATGCCTCGGTGCCGACCGTTCACACCGACTGCCTGGCGGATGCGCTCGGGAAATGGGACGTGACGCGCAGCCAGGACCCCGCCGTACGTGAATTCTTCCGCGCCGGTCCGGCAGGCATCCCCACCCAGCGCGCCTTCTCGCAGAACTGCCGCTATCCGCAGCTCGACACCGACCGCGCATCCGGCTGCATACGCAGCCGCGACGCGGCCTACAGCCGCGACGGCGGCCTCGCCGTTCTGTACGGCAACCTCGCCGAGCGCGGCTGTATCGTCAAGACCGCGGGCGTCGACAAAAGCATCCTGTCGTTCCGCGGCCCCGCGGTCGTGGTCGAGAGCCAGGACGAGGCCGTCGAAGCGATCCTCGGCGGCCGGGTGAAGCCCGGGGATGCGGTGGTCATCCGCTACGAGGGGCCGCGCGGCGGTCCGGGCATGCAGGAAATGCTCTATCCGACCAGCTATCTGAAATCGAAGGGACTCGGCAAGGTCTGCGCGCTGATCACCGATGGCCGCTTCTCCGGAGGAACCGCCGGCCTGTCGATCGGCCACGTGTCGCCCGAAGCCGCCGAGGGCGGCACCATCGCCCTGGTCGAAACCGGAGATACGGTCGTGATCGACATCCCGGCGCGCATCGTGCGGGTGGAGGTGAGCGACGAGGAGCTCGGCCGCCGGCGCGCCGACCGCTCGGCCACGGGCTGGCGACCCGTGGTGCCGCGCCAGCGCAAGGTCAGTGCGGCGCTGAAGGCGTACGCGCAGCTCGTGACCAGCGCGGACCGCGGCGCGGTACGCAATCCCGATCTGCTGCGCTCGTAAGGGTTCCCGCCGCCCGGTCCGGTGGCGCGTTCCGGCCGTCGGTGTGTCCGGGATCAGTCATTGGCTTCGGACCCGTCCAACCACCAGCCGAGTCCGGAGGCGTCGCGAGCGATCTGCTCGCGCTCGCGGCCGTTCTCCCAGTTCAATCTACCGAAGACCCGTCGGGCCGTCTCATCGAGCGGATGCCGCAAGTTCTCGCCCCGGCCGCTCAGAAGTCCGATGATCCGTGCGGCGGCCTGTTCGGCGCCGCATTCCGCAGAGTGCCTCTGCGTTCCCAATGCATCGACCAGCGATGCGTATGGGCCCTCAGCTGTACCCGGACGCCAGGCAGCCGCCTGCAGTCCGCTGGCATATCCCGCCGGATTCACGATGGACACACGGATGTTCCATCGACGCACCTCGTAGGACAGGCTCTCCGCAAAGGCTTCCAACGCCGCTTTGCTGGCGGCGTAAACACCGCCGGCCGGCAGGGCGACCAGCGCCGAAAGCGATGAAATGACGAGAACATGTCCGGCGCGCTGTCTGCGCATCAGAGGCAGCGCCGCCTTGGTGAGTTCCACGGCCCCGAAGAAATTCACCTCGAATGTCCGCCGGACGATTTCCGCGGGAACCAGTTCCCAGGGACCCAGCGCGTTCACGCCGGCGTTGTTGATCAGCACGTCGAGCCTGCCACACTCCCGGGCGATGACGGCCATCGCCCGGGCAATCTGCCCGGGAAGGGTTACATCGAGCTGCAGGGCACGCACGCCATTGAGCACGGGAGCCGTGCTGAGCTCCCGCATGCCGGCATAGACCGTCGCACCCTGCTCCGCGAGACGCAAGGCGAGGGCGCGGCCGATGCCACTCGCGCATCCGGAAATGCAAATCACCCTGGAATGCACGCGGCATACTCCGAACTGCGCCAGACCGATGACCACGCATGCGAGCCGGCAACATCCCGCCAGGCATACTCGACAGCGCGCGCACACCGTGTGCTAGAGTGAGGTTCGGAGGTTGACCCAGAACCATGACCCGCCGACTGCCGCCCCTCAATGCCCTGGTCGTGTTCGAGGCGGCCGCGAGGCATCTGAGTTTCACGCGCGCGTCGGACGAACTGCACGTGACACAGGCCGCGGTCAGTCACCAGATCAAATCGCTCGAAGACTTTCTCGGCGTTGCACTGTTTCATCGTCTGGGCCGAGGACAGGGACTGGTATTGACGGAGGCCGGTCGGGAATACTATCCGGCGGTCACCTCCGCCCTCGAAGCGGTTCGGGTGAGCACCGATCTCGTCCGAGGAGTAAAACCCAAACGCGTCCTCAACATCGCGACCCTCGACTCCTTCGGTTCGCGATGGCTGCTGCCGCGCCTCGGCGGCTTCATGCGCGCCCACCCCGATGCCGACGTGCGCATCACCGCCGCCGCTCCCGAGGAGGAGGCCTTGCGGCACGGGGTGGCCGACATCGAGCTGCGCTATGGAGCGGGAGGCTGGCCGGACCTCGACGCGGTGCGATTCATGACCGAAAGCATCTTTCCCGTGTGCAGCCCACGACTCCTGCACGGCACCCATCCCCTGCGAAGTGCTGCAGACCTGCGGCACCACACGTTGCTGCACGACGTGATGACGACCGGCTGGCGTGACTGGCTGGCCGCAGCGGGAATCACCGACATCGATTCGGAGCGCGGTCCCGGATTCAACCACTCGAACCTGGTCATCCAGGCGGCGGAAATGGGCGAGGGCGTGGCGCTCGGCCGCGGCGCGCTGGTCCTGGATGCCCTGAAAATCGGCGCCCTGGTACGGCCCTTCGCCCTGTCGCTGCCGTCTCCGTTTGCATACTATGTGGTGACTTTCCCTCGCCCGAGTGAACATCGTCTGGTGAAGAGCTTTTGTGGCTGGGTCATCACCGAAGGCGCGACCAGCCAACAGCAGCTCGACCGGATGCTCGGCCTCGCGGTGAACGACACTCAACTCCCCGCCACCCGCGCCAGGCCCATGCGCGGCGATTGAGGCGCTCACCGCGGCGACCAAGGGTCATCCGGGCCGGCAGCAGGCGCCCTGCCCGCCCGCCAGTAAAGAAGCGGAAGGATGAGCAGATAGCGCAGCAGCGCGGGGCTTCGCAGGATCCGGCCGACGATGCGCCCGGCGTCACGCGCGGACAGTTCTATGCGGGTCTCGATGCCTTCACCCGGAACGGTCTCGACGACGATGAGATCGCCCTGCCGCTCGATTCTGCCGATGCGCAGATCGAGGTCCGTCAGCGGACTGATCACTCGCATGAATGGCCCCGGATATCAGCTTTTGCGCAATGCGCCGAGCTGCTGAGCACGCTCTATGCGTCGAACGTGCTGGCGTGGCATGTCCTCGTTCGTCAGCCCCGCCGGCGGCACGAATTGGCCGCGGCCGTAGAGCTCTCGGAACACCTGCTCCACGGGACCCATCTTGTCCGCCAGGGTCCTGGGGGGCCGGCCGACGGGAAACTGATTCGGCGGATAGATCGACCGTTCGTAGATCTGACGAAAGCCCTCGGTCCGCACGTCCACCCAGGTATTGTGATTGCAGCGCGAGCGGTGCTCGCGCAGCGATTCAACGTCGATCGTCGCCCCGATCACCTGTTCCTGCGGATACGGCGCCTCGCGGAGCACCATCCCGGTATAATCGATGATGAGTGCGCCACCCGGACAGAATGCGCGCGGATAGTAATCATAATCGACACTTCCCCAGTTCGAACCGAGCAGGTAGCACATATTGTCATGCGCCCGGGTCCGGCGCGTGAAGCGCCAGAAATCCCAAGGAGCGCTGACGCCTTCGATTTCCTGCAGCGCCGCCGGATGACAGATGACCTCGCAACCATTGAAGCCGAGGGCGCGCGAAACCTCCGGAGTGCAGCCGTCGTGGCAAGTCATGGTGCCGAGTCTGCCGATCTCGGTATCGACCACCGGGAACAGCGTGCGGATGTCCGAGCCGAAGACCTTCCCGTATTCGTCCAACAGGTCGTGGGGGCTGGTGCCGAGACCGATCGAGGCGGGAATGTGCCACTTATGGTAGCGCAGGACGACCTCGCCCGAAGGCCCGATGATGAATGCGGAGTTGAACCAGCGGTCGGGAAACTGGGGCACCCGCTCGATGAGGCCGCCGCCGGAGATGTACAGGCCGTATTCGCGGGCCTTCTCGCCGAGCCGGCGCATTTCCGGGCCCTCCAGAGTCACCGCCTTCTTCATGAACTCATCGATGCCGTGCTCTCCCCTGCCGGGCGTGGTCACCCCCTGCAGAAAATACTCCGGCAGGACGACCAGTCGCGCGGGCAACTCCCAGAAATAACCGACACCGAAGTCGATCATGTTGCACACCCGCTCCAGGTTCTGCTCTATGTCGGCGCGGTCCCGCGCGACTTTGATGTGCGGCTGGACGACGAGGGCGGTATATTTTTCAATGCGATTCGACATGGATCGGCACTCTCTATCTGACGTGATCAACCACGGCGCCGCTCGCGCGCCAGGTCCTCCAGAATGACTTTTGCGGCGATGGTCCCCGCCGCCGATATTCCCGCGCCCGGGTGGCAGTGCGGTCCGGTCATGTAAAGACCGCGGACCGGCGACCGGTAGTGCGCATATCCCGGAAACGGACGGAAGTACCCGAGTTGCGACTGCACCCGCTCGCCGCCGTTGGTCGTGCCGTCGACGAACGACGGGTTCGCGGCCTCCAGGCTTTCCCGCGCATCGACATGACACCCGAGAATCGTGTCGTGAGAAATGTTCGGCGCGTACTGCCGCAGCTTCGGCAGGATCACCTCGCGCGCGTAGGAGTCCTTGATTTCCTCCCAGGTCCGTCCGTCAGCGAGCCAGTTCGACACGAACGTGTCGACGATCAGCGTGTGCCGGCCAGGTGGCGCACGACTCGGATCCATCAGGGTCCAGCAGGCGCTCCACAGAAACGGATCTGACGGCGGAATCCCCTGCGAGATCTCCGCATACTGCCTGATGAGCTGCGGCGTGGAGTCCACTATGCGATGAAACGGGCAGGCGCTGATCTCGCTGCCATTGGTGAATCTGGGCGGTTCGCTGAGCGCCAGATGTGCTCTGCAGACGCTGATCCGGCCAAAGCTGTAGGAATCCACGAGCTCCAGAAAGTCGTCACCCAGGTGTTGCGGCGCAACCAGCCGCCGGAAGGTCTGCCGCGGATCGAGCGCGGACACCACGGCACGTCCGGCGCGGATCTGATCGCCATTGGCGAGTTGCACGCCACACGCATGCCCCTCCTCGATGAGAATCGAGCTGATCGCACTTCCGGTCATGACGGCGCCCCGATGCGCCTCGAGGTAGCGCGCCATGGACAACGGCAACTGCTGACTGCCGCCTCGTGGTATCGACTGACCATAGACGTGGATCGCCGGAATCATGATGTAGAACGACTGTCCGGCACCTTCCTGCTCCGGAAGAATCTGCGGCGCCAGTGCCCAGTTGAGCATCACGGCCCGCACGAAGTCGTTGCTGAAATGCTGCTCGACCCAGGCCCGGGCGCTCAACGAGAACTCGCGCAGCCGCCGCAGACCGCCCTGGGATCTTTCCATCGCCTGGGCCGTGAGGGACGGCGGGGCGGGCGGCGAAAAGAAGGCCTTCAGGAATCCGTCGCGCACGAGATTGAAATCGTCATAGATGCGGCGGTACTGCCGGGCATCCTTCTCGCTGTAGCGGGCGATGCTCGCCACGGTCTTGTCGATGCTGCGGTAGATGACGATTCCCGGTCCGCCCCCTGCGTCAGGATGCCCCGTGATCTGGTCCTCGGAGAAGACGTACTGCAGATCGTATGCGGCAAGTTCCCGCTTGATTTCCGCAAAATCCGGGTTGCAGTGAATCCAGACGTGCGAAGAGCCGTACAGATCGTGCTTGAAGCCCGGCAGGGTGACTTCGCGGGTGACCGCGCCGCCGCCCACCCAGGGAGCGCGCTCCACGACACATACCGTCAGACCGGCGCGAGCCAGCACAGTGGCGCAGGCCAGCCCGTTCACCCCACCCCCGGCGATGACGATGTCGAATGTCCGTGTCATCGATCAGACCATCCCGCTCGAACTCGATTCAACGAGCATAGGGACCGGGTGGGACGCAGC
>JAKAFQ010000695.1 GCA_021817875.1 Pseudomonadota bacterium | reverse complement strand
ACTCTCTATCGAGACCCAGCGCACCGTGTACAAATACACGTGGGCATGCGGAGCGGGCTTTGCCGCGTGCGGCTGCGCGGCATGGGCGATGGCTGTCAGCCCGAGCATCGCTATGGCGGCACTCGCGGCCGCGCTGAAGACGCGCTTGCGCCACGGCGCCGGAGAGTGAGGCACGCTACGGAAATTCAGCTGCTCGTCACGATATCTCCACATGATCCATCTCCGGTGTGTGAGGGAGGGTTTGACATCGGGTTGTTTCGCTATGCACCGTCAATGTCCGTTCGAGCCGTTGGCGTGGATCCCTCCTGTGAGTAGGCTGCATACAGGAAATCGAGCGTTCGGCCGATCTGGGCCAACAGTTCATCGTCGCCGACACCTTGCGCGCGCGCTCCCGCCATCATGGCTGCAAAGCCGGCGGCCTCCGGGACGGGCACTCCACCGACATCGAGGTAGCGCACCAGGGTGCCGAGCCGAACGAGGGCAGGATCGGTCTTGAACCCAAAGCTGAGCACCAACACCTCGAACGTGACGCGTGTGCCGATGTGACTGAACTCGGCTCCGTCAAAATCGAACCCGATGACATCCGGGGGGATCCGAGTGAGACTCTCGAGCCAGACGAAGCGGGCCTGCGGATCGATGAAGCGGCGAATCAGCCAGGCGGAGGCAACACGGTCGACCCACGGGTGAGCCCGGGTCGCCCAGGACTTACCTTGGTAGTCTGCTGGCGTGCAACGTCGCAACTCCGCCGTGGCTGGGTGCGGTTCGTCCGGTGAGAAGTGCACGTTGAGGGCGGCCTCAGCGTCCGCCAGCGCCTGCTCGAGCTGGCTCCGTGAGGGTCCCGGGAAGAAATCCGTCTCGACCAGTGCGGTCAATTCGCGCCTTAGCGCGGCCAGAGCGCGGCGGGCGGACGCTTCCGATCCGGCCGGCAGCTCCCGTTTGAACTCATCGAGCCGCTGCAGCAGTTCCGAATACGCCGCCGTCCGGTCGAAGAGATGTTTCAGATCCAGGCCGGGCCGCTCGTCCAGGGGTTGGTATTCGGCGATATAGGCAGTCCCACCGACGGCTTCGATTTCCTCCGCCAGCTCTCGGAAAATGGTCTCGCTTCGTGCTGTCCGGGGCAGGAGATAAGCCCCATCGCGGAGCGCCCCTGCCCCCGACGCCTTGAGCGCTCGCCAGATGCGCACCCGCGCGGCCGTGTTTGCACCGGGCAGACTCACGATCAGGGTTAACCAAGCGCTTGCAGTTGTCATGTAATAAATGATACATATCAGTTGTAGTTATTACAAGATATGGAGCATGCGGATGATCGCCCACCCGCCAACCGGCCTGAAGTCCGAGCGAGTGCGACAGGGGGCGAGTCTGGGGCAGATGTCGCTCTACTTTCTGAGGCTGGGTGCCCTGGGCTTTGGCGGGCCCGTCGTCCTCGCTCATCACATGCGACGCGATCTGGTCGAGCAGCGGCACTGGCTAACGGAGGCGGAGTACTCGGACGGACTCGCGCTTGCGACCGCCTGTCCAGGGCCGCTCGCCTACCAGCTCGGGGTGTATTGCGGCTACGTCCGCTTCGGTATCCGCGGCGCACTGGCCGTCGCCGTAGCGTTTGCTTTCGCCCCCTTCCTGATTGTCACGGCGGCCGCTGCGCTCTATGTGCGGTTCGCCGGCAGGTGGGAGATCAAAGCGATCTTTTACGGCGTCGCGCCGGTCATTGTCGCGCTGATTCTGAAAGCGTGCTGGCAGCTCGGCCGCAAAACTCTAAAGACCGAGTGGCTCGCTTGGTCGTTTGCCGCGGTGGCGGCGATCATCACCGTGACCTTCAAACAGGAACTCGTCAGCCTGTTCCTGATAGCCGGACTCCTCGGTTCGATATTGTTCGCGGGCTCACCGCCTCGCCAGCCCACCCCCTCGCCCCGTGTCGGCGCCTCGGTCGGTGCGGCGTCTCTCACGATCAACGGTGCGCCGTTCAGCGGCGCGACCGCCAAGATCTTTGCATTCTTCCTCAAGACCGGCTTTCTGGTGTTTGGCAGCGGTCTTGTGATCGCGCCGTTTCTCAAGGTCTACATCGTCGATCAGTACCATTGGCTGACGGATCGGCAATTCATCGACGCCGTGGCCATCGGCATGATCTCGCCGGGACCCGTGGTCATCACCGCCACATTCGTCGGCTATGTGCTGAATGGCCTCTGGGGCGCCCTCGCCGCCACCCTGGGCATGTTCGCCCCTTCAGTGCTCTTGACGATCGTTGCGGCGCCGCTGCTCAAGCGCTACCGCGACAACCGCCATTTGCAGGGATTTCTGCGCGGCATCGTGGCCGCCGTCGTGGGAGCGCTGCTCGGCACCGGTATCTTGATCGCTACCAGCGCCATCGGGGACCTGCTCACGGCGGCCATTGCCGGCGCAACTTTGTTCTTGATCCTGACGTGGCCCGAGATGCCCGAAGTCAGCGTCGTGTCTGCCGGCGCGGCGCTGGGACTCGCCGGGTATCTCTGGCTGCACCCCGCGTGGCTCTGAGGGTACGGTGATGCGGCATTTCCACAGTCTGGTCGAATCGTTGCTCGACGGGCTCGGGACCCTCCTTGTCCGGCATGCCACAGTTTGCGGGCACCGCCGGTCCGTTGACCCTCTAGGTCGCGGGCTTGCCTCCCAGGCCATCTTGCGGGCGCGGCGCGCGAAGTGATCGCATCAACCCCGACGCGGGATGAGTTGCCGGCGTCAAAGACTGGCGATACACGCCATACTCAAAATTATTGACTACGGCGTTCTCGTCGACTCAAAGCCGTCGAGTGCGACAGACCGCTAGAGAAACTCGTACTCCATGCGCAGCAGCCAGGTCTGCCGCGGCGCCGACGCGTTGAGCCCGACCAGAACGCCCGCGCGATACTCGATTCCG
>JAKAFQ010000694.1 GCA_021817875.1 Pseudomonadota bacterium | reverse complement strand
GCAATGGACTTGAAGGCGGGACTTGAGGATATTCGTGCAAGTGCAGCTTCATTGCGAAGCCGGCCACGGGTTTATTTCGAAAAATGGGACGAGCCGTTGATCTCGGCGATTCGGTGGGTCAGCGAATTGATCGAGATAGCTGGTGGCGACGATGTGTTTGCAGGGCGATCGCAATCCGCCGCGGCCAAAGGACGCATCGTTGCCGACCCGGCAGAAGTTGTGCTGGCTAATCCCGACATCATTGTTGGGTCCTGGTGCGGCAAGAAGTTCCGGGCAGAGCGCGTCACCGAGCGCGCCGGGTGGCAAGCGATCCGCGCAGTTCAGGACGGTGAATTACACGAGATCAAATCGCCGCTAATTCTGCAACCTGGTCCGGCCGCGCTGACAGAAGGGGTCCGCGAGCTACATCGGATTATTTCGGCTTGGGCGACTCGATGACTTTCGGGCGCCATCATCGTTTCTGGGGAAGTCATGTTCAAGGCATTGAGGCTTGATCGCGTGGGCTCCCGGGTCAACGCCGCCGTCGTAGAACTCGATTGCGGCGCTACGGCAGATGGGGATGTCAGCATCCGCGTCGAATATTCGACATTGAATTACAAAGACGCCCTGGCGATCACTGGGCGCGGCGCTATCGTGAGGCGGTGGCCCCTGACCGCAGGGATTGACGTTGCCGGCGTTGTCGAGGGTAGCGATCACGCTGACTGGAAGCCCGGAGACCGCGTCGTGATTAACGGGTGGGGCCTTGGCGAGACTCGTGATGGCGGGTTGGCTCAAAAGGCACGGGTTCCCTCCAGCTTCTTACTCGCTTTACCAGCGCCATATGACACCCGCGCCGCGATGGCAGTCGGGACGGCTGGATATACGGCGGCGCTGGCGGTCCAAGCATTACTGCGTCACGGACTGGTCCCGCCGTGTGGGCCAGTGCTAGTCACTGGAGCAAGTGGCGGGGTCGGCTCAATCGCTGTGCGCCTTCTTTCCGGCTTGGGATTTGAAGTCGACGCGGCCACAGGGCGGCCCGAGTCGGGAGAGGCCCTCAAAGCGCATGGTGCAAGCCATGTGATCGACCGCTCTGAGCTTGCGAGTCCGGGTAGGCCGCTTCAGAGCGCGCAGTGGGCAGGTGTCGTGGATACAGTCGGTAGCCACACTTTGGCCAATGCCTGCGCTCGCACGAAGTGGCATGGTGCCGTTGCCGCCTGCGGCCTCGCGCAGGGATCCGAATTCCCATCGACGGTGATGCCGTTTATTCTCCGGGCAGTCACTCTCTACGGCATCAATAGTGTCTTTGTGCCAAATTCACAGAGGCGCGAGGCGTGGGCGCTACTCGCCGCTCACTTGCCGGTGCCGGTGCTGCTCGAGATGGCAGACGACATCAGCTTGAACGAGGCCATTGGTGCGGCGACCGATCTCCTAGAGGGTCGGCTGCGTCGTCGCGTAGTGGTCGATATGAATCGCTAGATCAACATGAGGAGCACAGCATGAAGGTACTGGTCGCTGTTAAACGTGTCGTCGATTACAACGTGAAGGTCCGGGTCAAGTCCGATGGCACGGGCGTGGATACGGCCGGGGTCAAGATGAGCATGAACCCCTTCGATGAAATCGCCGTGGAAGAAGCCGTGCGGCTTAAGGAGGCCGGAACGGTCGAGGAAGTGGTGGCCGTGAGCTGCGGTATTACCGCCTGTCAGGAGACCCTGCGCACAGCCATGGCCATCGGTGCCGACCGCGCCGTGCTGGTCGAGACCGATACGGAACTGCAGCCTCTGGCCGTGGCAAAGCTGCTCAAGGCCGTGGCCGAGCAGGAGGGCGTGGAGATCGTCATCCTTGGCAAGCAGGCGATCGACGACGACAGCAACCAGACGGGCCAGATGCTGGCGGCGCTGCTGGGCTGGTCGCAGGCCACGTTCGCCTCGAAGCTGTTGGTCGAGGGTGGCAGGGCCCAGGTGACGCGCGAAGTGGACGGAGGTCTGGAGACCATCGCCATCAGCCTACCCGCAGTCGTCACCACCGATCTGCGACTCAACGAGCCGCGCTACGTCACCCTGCCCAACATCATGAAGGCGAAGAAGAAGCCGATCGACAACCGCAAGCCAGAGGAACTGGGCGTGGACGTGACCCCACGTGTCAAGACCCTCAAGGTCGCCGAGCCGCCAAAGCGCTGCGCTGGCGTGAAGGTGCCCGACGTCGCCACTCTGGTGTCGCGCCTTAAGAGTGAAGCCAAAGTCATCTGACCAGCCCAGCCTTGCCACCCTAGTCATTCGAGGACACTCCATGCCCGCTCTTGTCATTGCCGAACACGACAACCAGAATCTGAAGTCTTCCACTCTCAATACCATCGCCGCCGCGACAAAGTGCGACCCGCAGGTGCACGTGCTCGTGGCCGGAAGCGGCTGTGGCGCCGCCGCGCAAGCCGCCGCGCAGGTGGCGGGCGTCGCCAGAGTTCTCAGCGCCGACGCACCCTGCCTCGGCGAGGGCTTGGCCGAGAACCTGGCAGCCCAGATCGTTTCCCTGGCGGACGGCTACACCCATGTCCTGTTGCCAGCCACCGCCTACGGCAAGAATGCTGCACCGCGCGTGGCCGCTTTGCTGGATGTCGCTCAGATCTCCGACATCATCCATGTCATCGCGCCGGACACCTTCGATCGTCCGATCTATGCGGGCAATGCTATTGCCACTGTTGAAAGCGGCGACCGCGTGAAGGTCATCACCGTGCGTACGACCGGCTTCGACCCAGCGGCGACCTCAGGGGGGAGCGCCGAAGTGGTGAACGTGGACGCCGTGGCCGACACCGGCCTGTCCAGCCTGGTCGGACGTGAAACCACCAAGAGCGAACGTCCAGATCTGACCGCGGCCAAGATCGTTGTTTCCGGTGGCCGCGGCCTGGGCAGCAGGGGGAAC
>JAKAFQ010000693.1 GCA_021817875.1 Pseudomonadota bacterium | reverse complement strand
GAAAATTGCGCCATTCTGGTGCCTCGGGGTGGCGGTGACATCGACCTGCAGGGCGAGTTTCAAATCCTTCTGCAGCAGCCGGTGGTGGATGTCTTGGATGGACTGGAACCAAGCCAGCCGACTGTCGTGGATGTGATGGGCCTCGTCGTTGAACACGGCAAGCTCGTCGATTTCACGCACGATCTCGCCCAGGTCCGTTTGGCTGTCTGTGGTCTTGCCGACGGGCCGATTTCCGAAGGGAGACAGAAAATAGTCCCTCAGGTCATCGTCCTCGAGGGAGGGCTCGCGGACGTCCCCCAGATAGACCCGGTGAATATTGGTCAGGAAGATGTTGCCGACCGGGCGCACCACTCGGACGTCGTCCTGGATGTGCAGCGCGAGCTGGAAGTCGTCGCGCCAGTTCTGCCCCGCGTAACCGTTCTCTGGAAGTACCGGATCGTTGAAGAATATCTTCAGGCCGTCGAAATCTGTCCGAAGCCGATCGAGGACGATGATGTTTGGGGCGATTAGGAGGAAATTGCGCGAGAGCGGGGAGTCATGCTCGTAGAGCTTGTGAAAGTAGCTCCAGGCCATCAGAAGCGAAAGCACTTTGGTCTTGCCGGCGCCGGTTGCCATCTTGACGACGAAGCGCGGCCAGGCTTCGTCGAACATGCTGGCCGACACCGCGCCGGAGGCATCGAAGCGCATCAGATCGAATTTGTCGCGAGCACGACGCACATCGTAGAGCCAGATCACCGACTCGACGGCCTCGCGCTGCGCGAAATAATAGCGAAACTGGCTCTGCGTGCCGTCCACCTGTTCGACAAGATGATCCGTCGTGAACCACCACTCGAGCAGTGCGCGGGAGGTTGCAGAGGCACCCTGATACCCGGACTCTCGCCACTGGGCTACTTCCTCGCGGATGCGCTCCACCAGCGGCGGAAGGAGCTTTTCGCGAGCGGTCTCGCGCAGCTCCTCGGCGGCCGGGAACCAGCGCTGTTCGGGATTCAGGATTTCGTAGGGAGAGTGGGGGAAATCGGGATGCAATGCCATCAGAGCTTTCCTTCCTGAGCTCGGTCATCAGAATTTGTGTCGGCCTCGGCGCCGCCTCCGCTGTCCCGCACCCCGGGTCCTTTTGCCGAGCCGTGACCCACATGTGCGTTGAGCGGCTCCTGGCATTCGTGGATTACCGCACCGGAATCGACGTCGGTGACCCGCTCCATGTACCGATCATTCAGACGATCAATATGCCGTTCCACTTTGACCAAGCGGGCCTTTTGGGACGGCACAAAGCGACTCGTTCCCTCTGAGATAATTGACTTTCGGACGTTCGAGCCGGGGCGCTTCAGCTTATACCCGAGCCCATCTCGCGCTTCGGCTCGCTCGAACAATGAAACTTCGAACGTGCGCCGGGTACCCCCGCATTTCGGACACGGCGGCGCCGATGTGCGACCTGGTATGTCTTCCAGCTCGCGGCCGCAGTCAGAACATCGGACGCTCACGGCCGCTCGCCGCCATGGCGTGATCTCGGGCCGGAGTAGTTCACCTGTGGCTCTCCCGGAGGCGCAAAGCTCCGGACAGGTTGGGCGGGTTCCCCGTCCTTGCCCCCGAGAACCGTGATCACGACCTCGTCAGGAATCATCACGGTCTCACCTACGCACCTGGTCAGGATCAGCATGTTTCCCCTTTCCGTTCGGCAATTTCGCACGCCATCGCGGTTCTTCGGCTCTTGAGATCCCTCCGGCAGGCGATTCTAGCGTAGGGGCCACCTTTGCCGCGAGGTCCGCGCCGCTGCCTCCAAGGCAGATGGCGCGCGCCAGCTCCGGCCATCCCACCGCCGCTCCTAGACGGAACGGCAGAAAAGCTCAACTCGCCCACCACCCGGAGGAATAGAGGTGACGCGGGCAAATTCGCCCGAAACACCTCACAGGAGGGCGTCATGGCTACGACCGATCCCATTCCCGCCTCTATTGCTGCCACTGCCGGCCCTGCGGCGCCGCCCCCCGCCTCTTTGCCCGCCGACAAGATCGAGGCCGCCGCGCGGCTCTATCTGCGGCGCAAGCACCGGCTCGAACACCCCAACGGCGAATTTGATAGTGGCGGCCGCTGGCATCCGTCCGCGGCCGAATACCAAGTCTGCTGCATTGGCATTCGTGCTCCGAGCCGGGCGCACCCCTATTCCTACATGGTGCACTGCAGGACAGTCGAGCACATCTGCTGGCTGACTGAGGAGTGTAGCGACGATGACGTCGGCGCAGTGCGGCGCCGCGCCCGCGAACTCGAGCAGACCGGCGAGTACCGGTAGGAGGCTGGCATCATGTCATTCCGCAAATTCCTGTCCCCTGAGATGGCCGTCCCCCGCCTGCGGGCGCTCTACTTCGTCTCGCTGGCGCTCTGCGGGACACTGCTGGTCATGCTGCACATCGCCCTCGCTGGCGAGCAGCGTCTCGCGCATGCGCTGACTGTCGAGACGCGCGCGGCGGTCGCTGTGCCGCATGTCATGGTTCTTTGCGTGCCGCCCGCCCCCGTGCGGGCGGTTGTAAAGCCCAACACTCGCCGCGCCACCGCGGCGCACGAGGAGTGAGCTATGGCCGCAGGCGACCTCATCATCTGGCTCTCCGTGCTGGTGGGCATCGCCATCATGCTGCCGAGCGTGGTCGGAATGCAGCACCAGGCATTTACGGACCAGGTCGCGACGGTCGAGGCGGGGCAGCTCGCCACGATCACGGATGCGGCGCTGCAGTACGAGTACGGGTACATGGCGAGTCTGTCCGCCCCAGGCAGCACGCACACGGTGTCCATCCAGACCCTGATTCAGCAGGGCTATCTGCCGGCCGGCACCTCGGCGGTGGACGCGATGGGCGACCCGATCTCCGTCGAGTACCAGGCGGACTCAAGCGGCAATGTGACCGGGT
>JAKAFQ010000692.1 GCA_021817875.1 Pseudomonadota bacterium | reverse complement strand
ACCAGGCGATCTGCGCGGCTCGGTTCATCCGGCGTCCTCGCCTAAGATCTCCGCCGGCAGTGCAAGTCCAGCCTGGCGCCGCAGCTTCGAGCCATAGGCCACAGTCATTTCGGTCAGCTCGTCGTTGATGGCGGCAACCACCTCATGCAGGCCTCGCCACACCGGCTCGGTGTCCTCGATGCGCACGGCCTGGCCGCGATGAATGGCTCGCAGGACCTGCGAGAGGTTGCGCCCCACCATCCGAACCTGCTGCGCGAGTTCCACGACGGCGCGCGTGTTCTCCGCCGACAGCGCCGGTCCGGCCTGCACGGACGCCCGGATCAGGCGCCGCACCACCTCCGCCTTCGGCAAGCCGAACAACGCTACCGCCTCCTGCAGGCGCGCCTCGTCGGCGTCCGACAACTCGGTTCGAAGCCTCGGCTTGCGTCGCGGTCCTGTAGCGGAGCGGGCCATTAGCGCTCCCCCTTCCCTTCCCGTTCGCGCGGCTCTGCCGCCATTGCGCGTCAGCGCTCTTCGGCTGCGTCCAGCAGCCGTCCCCCGGTTTGGCCCACAAACCGGTATCTTGTCAAACAATATCTAATATAATGAACCTAAGAAGTCGGTGCATGAATGGCGCTTGCGTCCGAAGAGCCGTCCGCATGGACTCCGCATCACTTACGCGCACAGCGCGAACCGCAATACGACAATACGGCATTCTCGCACACAGACATTCCAGCAATATCCGAATGCCGCCTTATCGGACGTGCCAACAACACTACTGCGGTATTTCATCAATCCAACAACGACGCAGTGCCGCATGTCGCTTATAACGAGATGCCCCAATGCAAGGTTGCGAGCTTTCGATATCCCGATATCGCCGCAATACGACACTGCCGAATTGAAGCAACATCGCCTTGCGCGGATCGCGCTTTCGCGCGTTGCGTCATGTTCATTTTACTGTATGTTGTCACTCACGAATTGCGGCATTGACGCAACAGGGAGGCCGGCGTGCCGAGCATCTTCGCAGTGGCAAATCCGAAAGGAGGCAGCGGCAAAACCACCGTTGCGATCATCTTGGCCGGCGAATTTGCCAAGCACGGCTATTCGGCCGCAATCGTCGACGCTGATCCCCAAGGATCGTCATATCAATGGCACGCCTCCTCTGTTGCGCGAGGTCTCAGTCCGCAAGGCGTCGATCTCGTCCGGGCGCCTGATGAAGCCGCCCTGCTCCAGGCGATAGAACGGCTTGGCGGGTACGACGTCATCGTTGTCGACACACCCGGCTACTATGGCGACGTTCTCATTCAGTCGGCTCTGCGCGCGGATCTCGTGGTGCTGCCCTGCAAGGTCCACACATTCGACGCTTCGCAGGTCGTCCGAACCATCCGAAACCTCGAGCAGCACGCCGCCGGTGCGGAGCTGCCGATGAGCCAGCACCGCGTGCTCTTTAACGAGTACGATAGTCTCGACCGGAATACCCGGCCATTGCGCGAGGTGGTGGCTTATCTGGACGCCGAACGGGTTCCCGTCTGCGCAAACGCCCTTTATCGGCGTGTGACGTACCGCACGATGACGAGCGGTCACGGGACGCTCTACCAGATGAGCGACAAAGACGAGTCCGTGCGCAAAGCACGCTACAATGCGGACCAGGTCGTTCGCGAATTGCTGGCCGCGAGCCAAGGCGCCGCCACGGACGAGACGGCCGCATGAACGATTCAGCGGCAACGCCGAAGCCCGACCGCCCTACCCTGCCCCGCGACGCCTTCCGATCGCAACGGACCGGCATCGCCCGCGTCGAGGCTGTCGCTCCTGTTCAGCCGGTCGTGGTGACGCCCGCGTATGATGATCCCATCACACCCGCGCCGGTTCCAAGGCTAAGCGAAGCGGCGGCCGCTAGTGCGGAAGTACCTAGATCGTCACCGCGACCGAAGCCGGCGGCGCGACGCGAACGCAACCCGTTCGATGGTTATGGCGAGCGCTCGTCCTCGCGGCCCTACGCGATGCGGTTTCCCGACGCGATCGATCTCGTTCTGCGTCAACTTGCGGCCGAAGACCGCACGCACCCGCTGCGAATTATCGACCGTATCGTTTACGACCACCTCAAGCGGATCGGGCGGCTGCCGCCGCGGAGGGACTGAAGCGATACGCATCAGGGCCTCAGCGTGACGAGGATCGCGGAGGGACAGTTCATCCGGAAGGGAAGGAGTCGGATGGCGCTCGGGCGTGTTTGTCCTGCCGGTTTAGGCGGGACGTTGCGAGCGCCATAAGCATTGGCCAGATCGAGAACTGACCTGTCGAGGCGCGTCGTGTCAGCGTTCTCAGATATCCGCCAGGGTTTTTGATGGCGTCGCCTTTTTGCAGGATCGCGGCAAGAGTAGCGCTCGCTTGGCCTTCCCCCATCACCGTGCAGGCGTCTTCCCAGGCACTCGGGCTGATGCCGAGCAGAGGCCGAATGAGGGTCGCCGTCGCGATGACGTCGCGCACGGTGCGAATATCGTCGCTGGCATAGTCGCCAAAGTGCGGGCAAGCCTCGACAATCAATCGAACTGGAATTGTGTTCGGTGCCCGGGGTTTGACACCAGGTGCGGCGGCGGGGGGAGACACCGGCGCCGCGTCCGGTTCTGGCTCGATCCAATCGTCTGCTGGATGGACCTGCGCGGTCGCTGGCTTCTGCCCGTGCTGATCGAGGTGTTGTCGCAGAATATCGAGGACGGTCGCGGCAAGCATGGCGAGCTCTTGGACGAGCGGCTGAAGGGCCTCGCGGGATGGAACACGCGGAAGGCGCGCGACCAACTGACGGAAATCGCGATGAATTGTCGACCAGTCGGCATCCACGCCGTCCTCGACGCCTGCCGCGATCATCTTGGCGATGTCGCGACGGGAGAGTGTAGCCTGCTCTCGCAGCAGATCGATTG
>JAKAFQ010000069.1 GCA_021817875.1 Pseudomonadota bacterium | reverse complement strand
CGATGCGTATGAGCATGTCAGGCTGCGGCATCTGACCGACAAGCCGCTCGTCACCATCGTCGACTATTCTCTGCCGTCCGCCAGAAGGCGCATGGCCGTCGCCAACGTGCGGACCGGCCGGGTGCTGTTCTATACCTACGTGGCCCACGGCAAAGGCAGCGGGCTCGATTACGCGACCCGTTTTTCCAACACACCGGGCACGGACGCCAGCAGCCTCGGGGTCTATCTGACGGGGCAGACCTACTACGGCGAGCATGGGTATTCGCTGCGCCTGCACGGGCTCGATCCTCATTTCAACAGCGCCGCATACCGGCGTGACATCGTGGTGCACAGCGCCTGGTACGTCAGCAGGACATTCGCGCAGGAGCATGGCCGCCTGGGCCGCAGCTGGGGCTGCTTCGCCCTCAGCCGCAGGGTCGAGAGCGCCATCGTGAGACTGATCCGCGCCGGCACCGTGCTGGTCGGGTATTACCCGGATGCGAAGTGGCTGCATTCCTCACCCTTTCTGCACGGTCCGGCTTAGGCGCACGTCCGAAGCAGTTCAGCCAACCGGGAAGCATCATGAACGTCAATTTGTGGGCTCAGGAACTCGCCGG
Organism: Pseudomonadota bacterium; assembly: GCA_021817875.1. Next base: position 11,481 of record JAKAFQ010000069.1, on the reverse strand, counting down.
CACCCTCGCCGGGACGGTGGTCGGCGCCCTGCTCGCCTGGCTCATCACCCACGTCTACTCCCGCAGGGCGGTGCGGGACATGGCCCGGCAGCGCGACCAGGTGCAGCGCTACAACCGGGTGCTGACCGCGCTGTTTCACGCCTGGGAGGAGCAGGGGCTGGTCGAGCTCGCCCGGGATCCCCAGGGCGAAATCACCGGCGGTCGCGTGCGGCCTCAGGGCGCCCCGAAAGCCGTGCTCGCCGGCACGGACTCCCCTGCGCGGCCGTGAAGCCCCCGAAACGCTGCGCGCCGGCGCTCGGGGCCGCAGGACCGGTATGCCCGGCCGCGGACGGGGCAGGAAGGCATCGTCCCCGGCGGACGGGGAACCATAAGTATTTACCACAGGTCGGCATGGTTGCCAGCCCCGTGGGGCTTGGCCGATACTTTGACCCTAGTCATGCGGAGGTATAGCTGTGTCTGAGTCCAAGAACCGTCCTGATCCGTCTCGCCGTGCTTTTCTGACGACTGCGGCCGTCGCCGCGTCCGTCGCCGTCATCGGTCTGCGCCCGCGCACCGCGCAGGCCGCCGCCCTGCCGCATCTCTCGGAGGCTGATCCGCTCGCCAAGTCCCTCGGCTACCGGGCAAATGCCAAGCTGGTCGACCGCGCGAAGTTCCCGGCCTACAAGCCGGGCGAGCATTGCGGTCTGTGCCGGTTCTTCCAGGGCAAGCCGGGTCAGACGTCGGGCTTTGCCGGCTGTCAGATCTTCGCCGGCTATGCGGTCGATGCCGGCGGCTGGTGCGCCTCGTTCAACGCCAGAAGCTGATCGTTCTGCCGATGAGCGGATGACCGGTCGCCCGGCGACCGGTCATCCGCCAATGGGGCTCCTCCCTTCTGCCCTCGCCGCCCGTCGCACAGTGCCCGCGTCGGAACCGACGTCCGGACGCAGCTGGCCGCGGGCAATCCGTGACACCACCGCTCAAGTTGTCTCGTAGCGCTTCATCCTGTAAACGAGGAGCGCGACCAGCCAGCCGAGTGCGAACAGCCCGATGATCCCGTAGCCGAGCAGTCCGAAGTCGGCGTTGAGCGCCGCGACCCCTCTCCAGAACCCGTCGAGCGGCTTGCGGTCACTGGCGATCAGCCCCAGGGTCTCGATCCCGCCGATCAGCAGCGCGACCAGCACCGACAGCGTCGTCAGGGTGAGGTTGTAATAGAGCCTGCGGATCGGCTTGACGAATGCCCAGCCGTAGGCACCGAGCATCAGCACGCTGTCGGCGGTATCAACGAGCGCCATGCCGGCGGAGAACAGCGCCGGAAGCACCAGGATGGTCCAGGGCGAGAGACCCTTCGAGGCGCTCATCGCCGAGACGCCGAGCAGTCCGACCTGCGAGGCGGTATCGAACCCGAGGCCGAACAGCAGACCGAGACCGTACACCTGCCAGGGGTGTTCGATCAGGCGAAAAATCCCGCGGAAGAGCCGGGTCATCAGGCCCCCGCCGCAGGGCAGTTCCGAGGCGTCGGGCGGCCGACGGCCGCGACGCGTATCCCGGAAGGTGCGCCAGGTGGCCGCGAGGATGACGAGATTCACCGCCGCGATTGCGAACAGGAACAAGGCCGAAACGGCCGTGCCGATCACACCCCCCACGACCTTCCAGTGCCCGATGTGGGCTTTCAGCACCGATGCCGCGATCGCCACCAGCAGGGTGAGCGCGACCACGACGGTCGAGTGACCGAGCGAGAAGTACAACCCGACCGTCAGCGGCTGCTTGCCCTCCTGCATGAGTTTGCGGGTCAGGTTGTCGATGGCCGCGATGTGGTCCGCATCCACCGCGTGGCGCAGGCCGAAGCCGTAAGCGAGCACCGCCGCGCCCATCAGCAGCGGATGGTGCCGAAACAGCACCAACGCGCCCGCCCAGGCGATGAGATTGCCAACCGCCAGGCTCACCCCGATGTGGAGGATCCGCCGGCGCAGCGTGCCGATCGCGGCAGAGGATGGCATAGCGGCCCTCATGCTGGCGTAGCGCCAGCCGGGGTCAATAGGGATTATCCGGCGTAGCGGCCCGATTCCCCTGCCGTCTCAGTGACGAACGCCGTGCCCCCGGCAACCTTGGCACACGCCCGTCAATTCGACGATGCGCTGATCGAGCGAGAAGCCGAGTCGCTGGCCCAGTCTGTCGGTGGCCGCGGCAATCCGTTTATACTAGGCCTCCACGACCTGACCGCAGCGGCGGCAGATCAGAAACTGCCCCCGGTGCGGCGCATCGGGATGCTCGCACAGGACGAAGGTGCGGGTGCTCTCGAGCCGGTGAACGACGCCGAGCTGCATCAGGAAGTCCAGGGTCCGATACACGCTCGCCGGAGTGGATCTGCGGTCCTCGGGACGCAGCCGCTCGAGAAGCTCATACGCCGAGAGCGCCTTGCCTGCCGCGAGGAGCTTCGCCAGCACGGCGCGCCGCTGCCGCGTCAGGCGCTGACCGCGGGCCCGACACAGATCTTCCAGCCGGTGCAGCGCCCGCTCGAGGCGCGGCGGGGTGTCCGCTTTGCGCGGGGTGCGCATCAGCTCCGCCCGGTGAGCCGGCGAGCCGAGGCCGCACGATGACGCAGGCGCCCCAGCGCATAGCACAGTCCGCCCAGGGTGCCGACGAAAAAGCCCACCGGCCAGTCGGACAGGTAGGACAACGCGATGGCACCCCACACGGTGGCAAGGGACAGCCCGACGGACAGCGCCAGGGCCGCCAGCGGCCGGTCGGTGAGAAAGCGCGCCGCGGAGGCCGGACCGACCATCAGGCTGAACACCATCAGTGCACCGACGACCGGCAATGCCATGGCGCTCGAGAGCGCCAGCACCGCAAGGAAGGCGAACTCCATCCGCCGGCTCGCGACTCCCGCGGCTTCGGCGAGCTCCGGGGAAAGCGAATCGAGCAACAGCGGGCGGAACAGCGCGAACGTCACCGCGATGGCGAGCGCACTCAGCGCGGCCACCGGCAGGATCTCCCCGGGGCTGATCCCGAGCACCTGGCCGAACAGCAGCGCGTAGAGACTCTGCGAGTACTGGCGTGTCAGGCTCAGCAGCAGCGTGCCGAGCGCGAGCGCCGCGGCGAGCCACAGTGCGCTCGCCACCTCCCAGCGCTCCCAGCGCTGCAGCTGGCTGATCCCGAACACCCCGAGGCCGGAAAACGCCACGATTCCGGCCAGCTCGTTCACCCCGAGCAGACTCGCCGCCGCGGCACCGGGAAACGCCCCGAGCGGCAGCACGTGCGCCGCGAAGGAAGCGCGCCGCAGGACCACGAAGAAACCCACGACACCGCAGACGATCGCCACCAGGGTGGCGACGATCCAGGCATTGGTCATGACGCCGCCGAACATCCTCAGCCTCCCGCCGGCCGGCAGGTCCACCACGCGTGAAATGTCCCGTGCACGCGCACGGCGAGGTGCGCAAACAGATAGGCGATGAAAATCAGCAGGACGATGAAGAAGCTCACCGGCCAGCCGTGTCCCGGGGTCCAGTAGAAGCTGTCGTAGGCGAGCAGAATGCCGCCCCAGGTCGCCGCGAGCCCGATCAGTACGGCGAGCGCCAGCGCCCTGCCCGGCCGGTCGGCCAGACGCAGCGCCGTGGCCGCCGGTCCGATCAGCAATGCCGTGGAGAGGATCGCCCCGACCGTCATCGCCGACAGGGACACCGCAAGGGCGAGCGCCAGCGCGTGCACGAGCGCGGTCAGCCTCACGCGCACCCCCTGGGCCTGCGCAAGATCCTCCGACAGCGCACTCACCAGCAGCGGCCGATAGACCGCGCCGATGGCGAGCAGCGCGGCCACGGCGACCCCGAGCGCCACCGGGACGATCGAGGCGGGGATGGTGAACAGCGATCCGAACAGGACGGTGACCGCCGCGCCGCTGGTGCTCCTGAAGACCGTGTCGAAGTACAGAAACAGGGCCGTGAGTCCCAATCCGACTCCGAGCGTCACGCCGGTGACCAGATCCCGCTCGCGGGCGTCCCGCACATCGGCCCACTCCATCGCGCCGCCGGCGAGCGCCGAGATGCCGAGAAAGCCCGCCAGCGGACTGATCCCGAGCAGCAGCGCCGCCGATCCTCCCGCGCTCGCCACATCCGCCAGGGCGTGCCCGGCGAAGGACTGCCCGCGCATGACGGTGAACACCCCGACCGCGGCGCACACCAGTGCGGCCCCGCCTCCGACGATCAGCGCCGTGTGCACCGGGCCGTTGCGCATGAAGCCCGGCGCGAACATCAGTGTCAGGACGTGGTGCATGCGCGACTAGGGGATCGGGGCGGTGTGCACCGGATCACGCGCGAGGGCGGCGCGGATTTCCTCGGGCTCGTGCGCCGCGATCACCACCACCCGGCCGTGAACCCGCACCACATCGACATGGTAGCCGTAGAGGCGACTCAACACCTCGGTGCGCACCACCTCGTCGGCCCTGCCGCTGACGGCGCAGCCGTTGGCGAGGTACACGATGCGGTCCATGACCGGCAGCAGCGGGTTCATGTCATGGGCCGAGAGCAGGATCGCCGTCGCGTAGCGCGCCGACAGGCGGCGCAGCAGTGCGACGATCTCCGCCGTGCTGCGGACATCGAGGTTCGCGAGCGGCTCATCGAGCAGCAGCAGCCGCGGGCGCCGCACCAGCGCATGCGCCACCAGGATCCGTTGCTGCTGCCCGCCGGAGAGCTGCCCGACCCGTCGGCCGGCGAATTCACCGGCACCGACCTCCCGCAGCATTTCGTCGACGCGCGCATCGCGCGCGCCGCAGGGAAGCGGCAGCCCCGGGCGGGCCCCGTCGAGACCGAGCGCCACCACGTCGCGTGCGCGCAGCGGCAGGTGTGGATCGAGCAGAATCCTCTGCGGCACATAACCGATGCGCGCAGCGCCTGAGCCTTCGGCTGCGATCCGGACCGTGCCCGCCTGCGGCCTGATCAGGCCGAGAATGCTCTTCAGCAGCGTTGTCTTGCCCGAGCCGTTGGCGCCGATCAGCGCGCAGAACTCACCGGGGGCCACCTGAAAATCCACGTCCCTGAGGATCGGGCGTCCGGAGAACGAGACCCCCAGACCCTCGACGCTGAGCGCCGCGGCCTCGCCGTTCACGGGCCCGCCGGCGACGCGAGCCGCCGCGTCGAGATGCCGCGCGAGACCGCCCGTTGCAACGCGGTGAGTTCCGCCAGCATCCAGGACTGGTAGTCGTAGCCGGGCGTCGGCATGATCTCATAGACCCCCACCACCGGGATGCCGTTGCTGCGGGCAAGTTCGAGGAACGAGGCGGTGAGCGGACCGGTGACCTGGCGGTTGTAGACCAGCACCTTGACGCGATGCCCGGTGAGCAGTTTCTGCTCGGCCGCCACGTCCTGGGGCGCCGGATCGGTGCCGTTCATGATGGCGGTCTGCAGCGGATACGGCGTCAGAATCGTGCAGCCGGCGGCTTCGAGCAGGTCATCGGCGACCGGTTCGGTCACGGCGACCGGCGTGCCTCCATAGCGGCGCCTGAAGGCGGCGAGTGCCCGCCGCCAGGGCTCGAGCGAGGCGTCGAAAGCGCGCGCATGGGCCTGGAAGTAGGCGGCCTCGGCGGGCTCGCGCTGCGACAGCGCGGCGGCCACCGCCGCTGCCACGGCGGGCATGGTCTTCGGGTCGTACCAGACATGCGGATTGGAGCTCGCCGGCAGCCCGAGCAGCCGCTGGACGTTGATCACCGTGCGCCGGCCGGCTGATGCGGCCAGGATCCTGTCGACCCAGGGATCGTATCCCAGACCGTTTTCGACGACCAGCGATGCCGACGCGATGTCGCGCGCAATCGAGGGACTGGCCTCGAACTCGTGCGGGTCGGTGCCGGGGTCGGTCACGATCGCCCGCACCCTGACATAGGGTCCGGCGATCTGCGAGATGACGTTGGCGTATTGGCTCTCGACTCCGATGGCGCTGAGGCCGTCGTGGGCGCCGCTCGGCGCGCCGCCGCTGCAGCCGGCGACGGCGGTCAGTACAAGCGCCAGCAGCAGGAACAGGCGGTGATGGGGCACGAATTAATGATACTTTGTATCAATTACGGCGTCTATGGAGTTCTGCTCATCCGAACGGGATCTCCTCGTTCACCATACCGGCGCGGCCGGGGCACGCGGCGCCCTGCGGCAGCGCTCAGGAACCGGCGGATCTGGCCAGTAACACGCCGCCGTCCCAGCCTCGTTGCGGCGTTGTGAGCGGACGCTCGGCGAGCCGTTGGAAGCGGATCGCGGCACCCAGAGCGTTGCGCGGCCCGTCATAGCCCGGCAGACGGTGGGTGATGGTGAGGATCGAGGCCAGGTGGCCGATGCGCTCCTCGAGCACGGTCCCGACGAACACCGGTACCGCCGCGGCCGACAGTCCCCTCACCCGCAGATCCGAGCGCCAGAGCCGCAGCACCAGCCGCTCGGTGTGCGCCTTGCCGGTGAGCGAGCGGATCATGACCAGCGCCTCGCGATGACCGTTCTGCAGGTGCGGCAGGACCGGCAGAGCGTCAATCGGGGCGTGAGGCTCGAGCCACTGCAGCGCCGAGCGCACCGTCCAGGGAACCGGCCGTTGCCAACCCTGCGCGGACAGCTCGACCCGCAGAGCCGTGAGGCTTCCCGCCCATTGAAAGGTGAGCGGCGCCTCGACGGAACCGGCCAGATCGATCCGGTGGGAGGGCAGCTGCGACCAGCCGCTGCGCCACCAGGCGGCCCACGGCAGAACCTGCTGCCGTTCGCGCCGCGCATACAGTCGCATATCGGCCGTGTGCCGATGATCCACGTGAAGTGTGCCTACCGCCGCGAAAGTCACCCCGACGATCGTACACAGGCCTGCGGCCCCGACCGGCGGCGGATTGCGCCGCAGATACCCGATGGCGAGCAGCGCCGCCCAGGCCAGTCCGAAGGCCATGCCCGCCAGTACATCCGAGAGCCAATGGACGCCGAGGTACACGCGCGAGAAGGCCGTGGCGCCGATCAGCACGGTGGCGACGCTGGTCACCAGCATCTTCAGGTGCGCCCGCACCTCCCAGACCGTGACGATCGCGAGGAATCCATACAGCGCGGCGCTCGCCACGGTGTGCCCGCTCGGGAAGGAAAATGCATCCCAGCCGGCGCTCAGCGGATACGGCCGCGGAATGTGCAGTGCGATCTTGAACAGCATCGAGAACAGGCTCGCGCCGAGAATCGCCGCCAGCGCATGCGCCGCGGCCCGCCCATTGCGCCGCCACGCGAACCACAGCAGCGCCGCGGCGGTCGTGGCGGCCACCACCGTCGCATCGCTGAACTCGGAGGTGGCGACCATGATCTGATCGATCCAATCGGTTCTGAGCGACTGCAGAAAATGAAACACCGCCTCGTTGGCCCGCACCAGAGGGTCACCGGCCAGCACATCCTGCAGCACCCCGAGAAACAGCCACACGCTCGCCACCAGCAGCGCCCCGAGCAGCGCCAGTCCCGGCAGTTCCTTGCGGGCCGGATCGAGGATCGACAGCAACGGCCGCGTAAGCCAGCTTTCGCGTGAGCGCGCCCAGCGCCACAGCCGCTCCTGGAGCCTTGCGGCGCGGGCCGGCAGGCGCCGGACCAGTGCGTGCGTCCCCCACACCAGGGCAACGAGCAACACCAGCAGCAGCGCCACGATGAGCGCCAGTCGTCCGGCGACCGCCCCGAGCAGCACGAAGGATGCGCCGATCGCGACCCCGGCGAGAACGTGCGCCGGCGCCCACACGATCGCCGAGAGCACGTTCATCGCGAAAAATCGCCCGACGCTCATCTGCAGAACGCCCCCGAGCAGCGGGACGATGGCCCTGACGCCGGGCGTGAAGCGGGCCACGAAGACGCTCTTGCCGCCATGCCTGCGCTGGAACGCCTCGCCGCGGGCGATCAGCGACGGATAGCGTTTCAGGGGCCAACGGCTGAGAATGGTGTGCCGGTAGCGCGCACCGAACCCGTAAGACAGCCCGTCACCGAGCACGGCCCCGACGGTCGCCGCGGCGACCAGCGGCCAGAGCCGCAGCGCGCCCGTCGGTACCAGCGCGCTGACCCCGAGAATGATGACGTCCCCGGGTACGAAGGCGCCGATCACCGGCAGCGCCTCGGCGAGCGCGGCGAGCAGCACCAGTGCATAGGCGGGGTTGGGGTGGGCGCCCGCGAAGCGGATGATCGATGCCGTGAGCGTGCCGAGCATGGACCGCCGCTTCAGCGCGGCTGGCGTTGCCGCACGCGCCGTCTTTTGCGGCTGCCGGCACCGGCACACCGGTCCGCGCGGCTGAGGCGCGTCCTGTCAGGATCCTGGACGATCATCGGCTCCAAGGCGGTTCTCCGACACCGGGCATCCGGCCCGAGCCGCATCGTACCGCACAAACCGCCGCCCGCCCGCTTCGGCAACGCACCCGCCACAGAGCAGAACGCGCCCACCCCGTCGGCCCGAGCGAGGCGCTCGATCGTCCCGCCATGCTCCCGGTTGCGCGAATCGGCCGCGCCGCGCCGCTCAGAGCGGCACGTGATGCATGCGGCCGGTGGCCGGATCGAGCCGGGTGAGCGGCAGACCCGCCTCCTTCCATGCCCGCAGGCCGCCTGCCAGGTGCGCGGCCTGCTGCGCCCCGGCCTCGATCAGCCGCTGCACCGCCTGCCCGGACCGTCTGCCGGTGCCGCAATGGAAAATGACGCGCTTGGAGCCATCGAGCGGCAGACTGGCCGGGTCAATCTCCGACAGCGGCAGCAGCAGCGCGCCGGGTATCCGCTCCATGCCGAACTCCACCGGTTCGCGCACGTCGATCAGCAGCGCCTGGCGCGCGCGCAGCAGCGCGTATACCTGGGCGGCATCGAGCTCGTGCACGACGCCGGAACGGGAAGGACGCTCGGCAGTGAAATGACTCATGATCGGCACCTGCTCCTGAACAACACGACGTCGGGGCATCGTGGCGGCCGAGCGGTGCCGGCCCTGCCCGGGGTGCCGATCCGTCCACCGGGCTAATATAAGATCATTCTAATATAAGATCAAGTCTGTTTCGCGTCGACGCGATGTGGCGCTTCGCCTCCCGGGGCCGCGCCGCTGCTTACGCTCCGCTCGGAAAGATGCCGCTGGTCTGCACGCCCGCGGGCCGCGGCGCGTCTCACCGCCTCAGCCACGGCGAGCGCCCGCGTCCCGGTCGGATACGGCACCGCTCAGCGCTCACGTCCCGGCCTCGGCCGAGTAGTACAGTGCCGCGCCACACTGGGTACAGAAATGCTCCCGAAAGAAACTGCGTCGCATCAAGGCGCGCGCATGGATCCGCGCGCCGCCGCAGCTCGCGCACTTCACCCCATGTGGAGTCACCAGCTCCGGGTGTTCGGTGCGATACCAGGCGTAATCCTGCGCCGCCATCTGCCGTCGCCAGCGGGCATGTGCCAGATGTGCGCTCACGATCGCGCCGATGACGCACGCGACGAACCCACCGAATCCGAGGATGGAGAGCAGCACGGTGTGAGGCAGAGCCGCACCAGCCATGCCGGCCACGAAACACCCCATCGCGGCAAACGTCCAGCGACGCGAACGGCGTTCCTGCTCTGCCGGAGTGTCCTTCATGCTTCACCTTTCATGCTTGCAGTGCATCTCTCGCCACCGATGCCGCGGGCCGCACGCGCAGCAACCGCAGCGCGTACTCGCCGCCGCATTGCGCGGCACCTGCCGGCGACCCCGGCCGCATCCTGACATTTGTCGCGTTCCCGGCCGACCGCGTGATGAGCGGACGCGCGGGTTCAGTAGCGGGAGATTGTGCTGCCGTGAATGCCAGCGGCACAATCCCGCGCAGCAGGCCCTGACCCGTGCAGAATGTGACTACTTTCACGAAAAATAAAATGGGAATTGTCCAAGCTGCGACCGCGGCGTGCGCCACCGGGCTCCCGAAGAATGCCCCGGCCGCGTGCCGTGTTGGCCACCGGCTGAGGCAGGTTCCGTCAGGACGGCGGGCGACAGACGCGGGATCCGATCGGTGCGAACCGTTCCGATCAGAACGCGCAGTGCGTGTCCGGACGGTGAATGAGCGCCAGGCGAGGGACCGACCGCGGCTGCACCCGCGCAGGCTGCGCACCACGCAGGGTCGTCCGCCAGAGCGGGCCGAGGCGCCCGTCGAGGCGCGGCGGCGGCCCGTCTGACCACCCGGTGTCCGGGACCGGCGGGCGAATGGCGGCAGGCCCGAGGTGCGCGGCGATGGCCTCACGCCCGGCGGGACCGCTCGCTGACGACAGATAAACAGACGAGGTCGAAGAATGAAACATCGCTCTCTCGTGGCGGCTGCGGTTGCGGCCGTCGGCCTTGCCGGCTGCTCCGGCTCCGTCACGCAAAAGTCCGCGGCAAAAGCCACCCCGCCCGCGCCGCCGCTGAAGATCGCCGGCGTCGCATTCCGCGGCGAGTCGCGCGCCCGGATCAGCGCCGCACTCGACAAGCTCGGGCTGTATCCGGCGCGGACCAACCCGGCCTACTGGTGTGATTTCTGGGCGCAGGGAACCGCCACGGCGAAATTCCCCGGACTCGGTTACCTCATGGTCTGCTATACGGCTCACGGCCGTTGGGCGGAAACCAAACTGGAATACGGCAACACGGATGAGTCGCTGCTCGAGGCGCTCGCCGGCGCCAAGCGGCCCGCGGGAGGCTGGAGCCTGATGATGATTCACGGTCTGTCGCACACGCCGACCTTTTCCGGGCTGACCCAGGCGATCGCAAGCGAATATGGCAAGCCGTCCGATACCGTTGACGAGCATGTCGGGCCGGAGTTCTCCTCGTGGATCACGAGCGCGGGCAACATCATCGTGGAGCGGACGTTTCCCGGCCAGCATGTGACGTTGACGCTCACCGATCCGCCGGTGTTCCGGGTGTGGCAGGCGCAGATGAAAGCGCAGCATGCCCGGCAGCAGCAGGCCGCCAACCCATTGGGAAGCTGAGGCACCCTGCCGGCCGCGAACTCCGCCGCGCAGGCCCCGCGGAACGGTGCGGCGCCACGGCCTGCGGTGCCGAGCGGCGCGCGGCGGCTCAGTCGTCCTCTTTCCGCCTGTCGCGCCGATCCGCCAGCAGTACCACCATGGCGGCGATCGCGAACAGCATTGCCGGCGGTGAATCGTCAAACATCTCGACTTCGTGTCGATCGCGCAGACTCAATACGTGGCCGCGCGTCCTGAGCACCAGCCTGTTGTCCTGCGTGCCGTCCATGCGCAGATCCCAGAAGTTGCCTTCCAGGGCGAGGCCCTCGAACGGTCCGCCGTGGATCCGATAACGCCGCCTGAAAAAGGCCCATTGGCGCCGTATGGAGAACTCCCCGAGATCACCGTCGACCTGCCACTGTGGCATCAGAGTCAGCCACTTGCGACGCAGCCGCACCGTGCCCTGTGCCGCCTGCACGTCCCAGGTTTCGCGCCAGGCGAGCAGTCGCGCCTGAGCGGACGCGATCTGCTCCCCGCTTGAATCGAGCACGGCCATCCGGCCGCGCAGGCCGATCAGTCTGTTCGTGATGGTGAATGTGCTGCACGGGCCGTGAACCGCGGA
>JAKAFQ010000691.1 GCA_021817875.1 Pseudomonadota bacterium | reverse complement strand
TGGCAGATCATGATCCACGGCGAGAGCTACAAGCCGATCGTCGCCGAAGCGGCGCGCAAGGCGGCCACCGCGGTCTATAACCGCATCATGGTGACCCATCTGCTGATGGACTCCCAGCGGCCCAATCGGGTTGCCGGGGCCGTGGGTTTCAACGTCCGCAGCGGTGATTTCTACGTCTTCCGGGCGAAGGCGGTCATCGTGGCGGCCGGCGGCGCCTCGCATATCTTCAAACCGCGCGCGGTCGGCGAAGGCATGGGCCGGACATGGTATGCGCCCTGGAGCAGCGCCTCCGCCTACGCCCTGCCGATCCTGGCGGGCGCGAAGATGACACAGATGGAAAACCGCATCGTCCTCACCCGCTTCAAGGACGGCTATGGGCCGGTAGGCGCCTATTTCCTGCATCTGAAGACCTATACGCAGAACGCGTACGGCCAGGATTACGAGGCGTTCTGGCGCGACTCGATCGAGAAGATGGTCGGCGATTACGTCAATCACCATCCGGTGCCGACCTGCCTGCGCAACCATGCGCTGCTCGAGGAGCTCAAGGCCGGCCGCGGGCCGATCCGCATGGTGACCAAGGAGGCGTTCAAGGATCCGCACAAGGAGACCGTCGGCTGGGAAAACTTTCTCGGCATGACCATCGGCCAGGCGATCGTCTGGGCCTCCCAGAACATCGACCCCAAGGAAACCAACCCCGAGCTCACCACGTCCGAGCCCTACGTGATGGGATCTCACGCCACCTGCTCCGGTGCCTGGGCGAGCGGCCCGGAGGACTACGCGCCTGCAGAGTACCAATGGGGCTACAACCGGATGATGACCGTCGAGGGACTGTTCGGCGCCGGGGACACGATTGGCGGCACCGCCCACAAGTTCTCCTCCGGCTCCTTCACCGAAGGCCGGATCGCCGCCAAGGCCGCCGTCAAATACGTCAACGACCTGGGCACCGACTCACCGCAAGTCAGCGAGGCGGAATACACCGGGCTGCGCAAGGTGGTGTACGCGCCGCTCGAGAACTACCGGATCGGCCGCAACGAGATCGTGGCCGGAACGGTCTCGCCGAGCTACCTCCTGCCACTGCACGGCCTGCAGCGCCTGGAGAAGATCATGGACGAGTATGTCGGGGGCATCAGCGCGCATTACACGACCAACGAGCCGTTGCTCACCCGCGGGCTCGAGCTGCTCACCATGCTGAAGGAAGACCTGGCTCATCTCGGGGCAGAGGACCTGCACCAGCTGCAGCGCGCCTGGGAGCTGCAGCATCGGGTGCTCGCTTCGGAATGCGTCACGCAGCACACCCTGTTCCGCCAGGAAACGCGCTGGCCGGGCTATTACTATCGCGGCGACTATCCGAAACTCGATGATCAGGACTGGCACTGCTTCACCCTGTCCCGCTACGACCGCCAGTCGGGCAGCTGGGAGATGCAGAAGGCGCCCGTGTACCACATCATCGACTGAGTACGCGGCTTCACGCGAGGCGCCGCATGTCACAACTCGTACCACCGCACGGTTCGGCCTCGGTCAAACCGCTGCTGCTGCCGCAGATGGAACGGGCCGAGGAGCTGAAGCGCGCCGCACACCTGCGCCAGGTGCGGCTCGACTCGCGTGCGCTCTCGGATGTGCTCATGCTGGCCATGGGGGCGTACACACCGCTCGATGGCTTCATGGGCCATGACGATTGGCGCCGATCCTGCCTCGAGATGAAATCGAGCACCGGCCTGTTCTGGCCGATCCCGATCACGCTGCCGGTCGATCAGGAGCTTGCCGGGCAGATCCGCACTCACGAGGAAGTGGCGCTCATCGAGGCCGAGAGCGCCGAGATCCTCGCAATCATGGAAGTCGGCGAGAAATACCGGATCGACAAGGCCATCGAGGCCGAGCACGTCTATCGCACCACCGACACCCATCACCCGGGGGTCGCGAAGCTCATGCGCCAGGGTCAGGTCAACCTCGCCGGACGGCTGATGGTGCTCAGCGAAGGGCAATACCCCGCGCGCTATCCCGAGCTTTATATCCGGCCTGCCGAGGCTCGCGCCCTGTTTCTCGAGAAGGGCTGGTCGCGCGTCGCCGCCTTCCAGACGCGCAATCCCATGCATCGCAGCCATGAGTATCTGGTCAAGATCGCGCTGGAGGTGCTCGACGGGGTCTTCATCCATCAGGTGCTCGGCAAGCTCAAGCCCGGCGACATTCCCGCCGAAGTGCGCACCCGGGCGGTCCAGGCCATGGTCGCGCACTACTTCCGGCCGGACACGGTGATTCAGGCGGGCTACCCCATCGAGATGCGCTATGCCGGGCCCCGCGAGGCGCTGCTGCATGCCCTGATCCGCCAGAATTTCGGATGCTCGCACCTCATCGTCGGCCGCGACCATGCCGGCGTCGGTGATTATTACGGCCCCTTTGACGCCCATCGCATCTTTGACCAGTTATGGGACGGCGCCCTCGAGACTCAGGCGCTCAAACTCGACGTCACCTTCTACTGCCGCATCTGTGCCGGCATGGCGACGGCCCGGACCTGCCCGCACGAATCACGGCACCACATCGCCATCTCCGGCACGCGACAGCGCGAGATGCTCGCCACGGGCCAGGACATCCCCGCGGAGTTCAGCCGTCCCGAGGTGGTGACGATCCTCAGGGAGTATTATGCGGGCATGCAAGCGACGCAGCCCGCAACCGCTCCATGATCATCGCGCAGATCTCCGATACGCACATCGCCCGTGGCGCTCCCGATGCCGATCAGAGGGCAGCGGATCTTGCCCGCACCATCGCCGACATCAATTCCCTCGACCCCGGGCCCGATGCGATCATTCATACCGGAGACATCACTCACGGCGGTGACCGCGAGGATTACGCGCTGGCAGCCTGCCTGCTGCGCCGGGCGCGCGCGCCGCTGTACGTCGC
>JAKAFQ010000690.1 GCA_021817875.1 Pseudomonadota bacterium | reverse complement strand
CGCAAGGACCCTGAGAAGCTGAAAGGGCCGATGTCGGGACGCGCGATGGAGTTTCTTGACGAGGACTCCGATGATCTCGTCATGGAACTACGCTCTCATTACGGGGATCTCGGTGCGCTGCCGTTGATTTCAAAGCTGATCCGGGCGACCGATGGGCCGGATACCGGGAACTTGAGCCTGCACTGGCCGCGGCTCTTCCAGCCGACGCCAGATGATTTGTCGAGCATGATCCCGGCTCTCGTCATGGCGGCGAAGCCACTCGTCGAGCCGCAGCCGGCCGGTCCCGATGGGAAGGTCACGCCGGTCGATCCGGACTTGGCTCAAGGGCTCCTCACGCCCGAGCAGGCGCGCACATACCTCGTTACCAACATGGATATCCACAATTTGGAGACGGATGTGGGCGGTGAGCCTCCGGAGGAAACTCCGCCCGCACCTGCGGCTGTCGGTGGTGAAGGCGGCGAGGCCGTGACGCAGGTGGGACCGATGTGGAATATCCATGAGCCGATCAAGGGTCCGTATTCGACGAAGTAGGAGTTGAGAGAGTGCTGTCAAAAGACATCGAGATCATCGATCTTCGCGGAATGCCGTTGCCGCCCATCGGGGGTAAGTGCTTCCTCATCGATCGCAAGGGCATCTTCATCTTCGAGGACACACCAGGGACCCTTCGCACGATCGCCTGCACGCATGCGGGCTCAGGCAGCATGATCGCCTATGACGGCGTTCCGGATGCGAACGGGAACTTCCCGGAAGTGTCGCCAAGTGATCCGGATTACGACACACGCATCGGTCGGCCGATCTACAAGGCGAACCCAATTGTCATGGGATCCTGGATGTTGGACGGCGGGTTCTATCATGGGCTTACCATTAAGGTCTTGGGCGGTCACGACAAGGTGATGGCGATGGCGAGCGTGGTGTGGATTCCGTACCGGAAGCGATGAGCGCGCCATGACGGAAGTGATCGATCTCGATGATTTTCGACCTAAGAAGGTCGAGATGGTGTGGGAGTGCCGCTGCGGCTCGCAGCTTTTCTTTTTGCAATTCGATGGCAGCATTCAGTGTCGCAGTTGCCAGCAGGTCATGGAGCGAATCGAGTGGATGTACAGGCCGACTGAAGCATGATTGAAACAGCGTCCAACATCGACATTGGGAAGTACAGTCAGGTCATCGGGCGACGCGCGCAGTCGATTTTCGTGCCGGCTCGGGTCATTCGAAATGGGCCGGACAAGCCCTATAGTTCTTGGAAACAACCGAACGCGATCCGGGATTGGCTTCGAAAGCGCGGTTTCGAGGTCGAGGAGTTTCTCAACTGGTGCCGCGCCCGCCCGGTGCCGTGGCTCCATGAGGCGAAAAAAGCTCCTTATGCGCCTGAGCCTGGTTATTGGCTCTACTACCACGGTGCCGCACCGTCAGCCAAGGCGCGGCGGCGCGTGCAGCGATGATTGATCTCAAGACTCGCCCTGCGCCGGGCTCGCTCATGAGGAGTGTGCGCATTTATCAGCCGGGGGAATACCGGATTTGCCGGCGCGATTGCGAGCTGTACTCGGTGATGATCGTCTCATCCGGTTCCTGGGGGCGGGCGCGCATCAAGGACGCGCAGAATCGCGTGCTTTGGCAGCAGCCGAGCACCTTCACCGGCTCTTTTGTCCTGCAGGCGGGCGCGTTCGGGGCGCTCATTGTGGAAATGGCCTGTTTTTCGCCGTATGATGCCCCGAATCTTACCGTTAACTGGCGAGAGCCTTCGCTCGATGTCGTGTGATCCTGGAGAGTGGTTATGGCTTCCAAACGTTGGATGAAAGGTGCGGTCAAACATCCCGGCGCGTTGCGCCGAGCAGCCAAGCGTGCGGGGGCGATGACCAAGGGCGGCAAGGTGAATCTTCGAAAAATGTCACGGATTGCGAAGAAACGCGGCGGTACGACATTGAAGCGCCGTGTGGCGCTCGCCAAGACGTTCCGTAAGTACCGCAAATGATCAAGAATGTGGTGTTCGAATCTGATGGCACCCTTTCCCATCTCGATGTCGATGACGGCGCGCTCGTCGAAGAGGGGGAGCGCATCGCCGAGGTCGAGTGTATGAAGACCTACTGGCCGCTCGTGGCTGCGATCGCGGGAAGCGTGCGGTTTCGGCTGAAATTGGGTGAGTTCGTGGGGCACGGGGATGTGGTGGCAACGGTCGAGTCGGAGTGATCCATGGCACAAGCATTCAAATTGACGGTCTCGGGCGCGGGCATCGCTTCGGTGAAAGTCTCTTCATACAGCGCATCCGCCGTGGGGCAGATCGCAGGTGCGCTCGGGGTGGCGGGAGCCACCGATCCGCTCGATGTGGTTTTGTGGTCGTGTCCCGAAGAGCCTTCGGGCACCATTCCTGCGGGGGCGCAGGCGCTGGGTGAGCTCAAAGCGGCCGTTTCGAGCAACGCGCTGCTCAACCTGGCTCCCGATGGTATCGATGTGCTTCAGTACATCGCAGCACAGTTTGTTGATGCGGATACGGCGCACGCTGTATACGTCTACGTCAAATAAGCAAGAGGTCTGACAATCCATGGCTGACGATCCTACCCCACCTGTCAAAACTCCTGACCCGGCGACCGTTCGGATAAAGATTGATGGTCCCGACGCAGCTACTCCTCCGGCACCGAAAGGGGACGGGGACGACAAGCAGCAGAAAATGATCTCCGATCTTCGGGCCGAGGCTGCCGCGCACCGGGTGGGCGAGCGCAAGGCGCGCGAGGAAGCGGAGACGGCTAAAGCCGCGCTTGCCGCGGCGCAGGCCGACATCGATGGGAAGTTGAAGGCGGAGAACGAGAAGGCGACGGCGCGCATCACCAAGATGCAGCAGCGCGTGATCGAGTCTGATCTCAAGGCGCAGGCCGTGGCCGCGGGGCTCGAGGATATGGACCTCC
>JAKAFQ010000689.1 GCA_021817875.1 Pseudomonadota bacterium | reverse complement strand
ACCGTGTTCGTCGGCAGTTTCCTGCTCGACTTCGACACGCAGACGATGGCGCGGTGCCTGAAGGTCTCGTCGGAGAAGTTCCGCGACAAGCTCAAGGTGACCCTGGACGACTACCTGACCACGGTCCGACGCGAGCTGGGCCACGTTCCCCCGCGCGAGGACCTGATCGCGCGGTTCTTGCGCGCGACCGCGGAGCGGATGATGCTGCGGCCGCGCCCCGATTCGCTGCGCCCGGACGAACTCGCGCAGATCCACCGCTGGGAGCGGCGGCTCGGTGATCCCGAGTGGCTGCACAAGCCCGAGCGGCAGCGGTTCGCGAGCGCCGTCAAGATCACCGGCGGCGTGTATCTCGGCGAAAGTGCGCGCAAGGCACCCGGCGGCCTCGTCCGGGCGCGGGTGCTGGTGCGCGATGGCATCGTGATCGATGCCCAGCTGAGCGGCGATTTCTATTGCCTGCCGCACGACGGCTTGCCCGCGCTCGAGCTCGCGCTGCGACAACTGGACTTGCGGCACGCACCGGCGGCCGAGATCGACGCACGGCTGCGGGCGCTGAACCTCGATCTGCCCGGCGTCAGCGCCGCGGATATCGCCAGCACCTTGCTCGACGCATTGCCGCGCGACGGATCGGCATGGTGAAGGCCACTTGGCCGTTGCCGCAGCCGAAAGCCCGCGGCCGCGTGATCGAATATTTGCGGACCACGCGCGCCGGTGCCATGATGCGGCGCAGATCCCGAAGCGGTTCCGTGCAGCGAGGGCCCCATGTCCGAACTACGTCGTTTCCTGCAGCGCACCGCCGTCGCGGCCACCATCGGTCTGTCGCTCCTCTTGAGCGGCTGCGGCATCAACAACATTCCGGCCTACAAGCAGCAGGTCGACGCGTCCTGGAGCCAGGTGCTGAACGAGTACCAGCGCCGCACCGACCTCGTCCCGAATCTCGTGGCCACCGTGAAGGGCTACGCGACGCATGAAGCCGACGTGCTGGAGGCGGTAACCAAGGCGCGCGCCCAGGTGACCCAGACGCGCATTCCTTCAGACATCCTCACGAATCCGCAGGCGTTCCGCGCCTTCGAACAAAACCAGGCGACGCTCGGTGGAGCGCTGTCCCGGTTGATGATGGTGACCGAGAACTACCCCAACCTCAAAGCCGACCAGAATTTCCTGACGCTGCAGGCACAGCTCGAAGGTACCGAGAACCGCATTGCCGTCGCGCGGCGCGACTACATCCTCGCGGTCCAGCAGTACGACACGGAGCTCGTCACGATCCCCGGTCGTTGGTACCACTCGATCCTCTACGGCAGCTATAAGCCCGTCCAGAACTTCACGATATCCCAGCAGGCCCAACAGGCGCCCAAAGTGCAGTTCTAGGGGCCACGACGGTGAACCTGGCTTGCACGACGAGCTCCCGGCGGGCGACGGACCCGTGGCGCTGGTCGCGCGGTCTGCTGGCGGCGCTGTTCCTGCTCGTGCTCGCTCCGGCGATGGCGGCGCCGACGGCGACCGATGCCGGCATGCCGGCCTTCCCGGCGCTCACCGGTCCGGTCGTCGACGAGGCGCACCTGCTGCCGGCCGACACCTTCGCCGCGCTGTCGCGCAAGCTCGCCGATTATGCGCGCGCAACCAGCACCCAGGTCGTCGTGGTGACCCTGCCCACGCTCAAGGGCTATCCCATCGACGAGTACGGCTACCAGCTCGGAAGGCACTGGGGCATCGGTCAGAAGGGCAAGAACAACGGCGTGCTGCTCATCGTCGACGCCGGCGAGCGGCAGGTCCGCATCGAAGTGGGCTACGGCCTGGAGGGCACACTCACCGACGCCCAGAGCTTCGGGATCATCCACAACATCATCGTGCCCCAGTTTGCGAAGGGTGCGTACGCCGCCGGCATCGTCGCCGGCGCCGATGAGATCATCTCGGTGCTGGGCACGCAGCACCAGGCCGATCAGCACGCGCAAGTGCAGCAGCGCAACGGCACCGGATTTCTGCTGCTGCTCGTGTTCCTGTTCGTGCTGCTGCCGCTGTTCGGTGCGCTGCTGGGCCGCGGCGGTCGGGGTGGACCGGGAAGCGGCGGACGCGGCGGCGGCCTCGGCTGGCTCGGCTGGCTCGCGCTCGGCATGCTGAGCGGCGGTGGGGGCGGCTTCGGCGGTGGCGGCTTCGGCGGGGGCGGCTTCGGTGGCTTTTCCGGCGGCGGTGGATCATTCGGCGGCGGCGGCGCTTCCGGAGGCTGGTGAGACATGGTGCGGTTCACGGCCGAGGACAAGGCACGCATCACGGCGGCGATTCACGCCGCCGAGCGCCGCACCAGCGGTGAATTCGTGGCGGTGGTCGCGCGTGCGAGCGACCACTACGTGCTGTTGCCGCTCTTGTGGGCGGCGATCGTGGCGCTGTTCTTCCCCGGCGCCTGCCTGCTGGCCGGTGCGAGACTTCCCTGGGTCCTCGTCTATCAGATCCAGCTGATCATCTTTCTGCTGCTGGGGGTGCTGTTCCTCGCGGTGCCGGAGCTGCACATGCTGCTCATACCCGCGCGTGTGAAACACGCCCGGGCGAGCCGGCTCGCCCGGGCGCAGTTCTACGAGCAGGGCGTGCATCTCACGCTGCATCATTCCGGGGTGCTTTTCTTCGTGTCGCTCGCCGAGCATCACGTCGAGATCGTGGCCGACAAAGGCATCCACGAGAAACTCGGCGAGGCGCACTGGCGCGGCATCATCGACACCTTCGTCGAGCGGGTGCACGCGGGGCGGATCGTGGATGGCTTCGTCGATGCGATCGACGCCTGCGGTGCGGCCATGGCGCGCCACTATCCGCCCGACCCGAGCGACACCAACACGCTCTCCGACGGTCTCGTCGAGATCTAGGATCGGTCGGCCCGGTACCGCCCGGCAATGGCGCGCCCGGCCATCCGCGTCGC
>JAKAFQ010000688.1 GCA_021817875.1 Pseudomonadota bacterium | reverse complement strand
GCACCAGCTCCGCCGGAAAGTACTTCGGCGACCAGCCCGAGAGGTCGATGTAGACGTTCGGCTTGTGCAGGCAGACCGACAGCGCCTCGTCCTGCCAGGGCCAGGAGGGATGCGCGATGATGACGGTCATGTCGGGGAAATCCGCCGCAACGTCATCCAGATGAATGGGATTGGAATACTTAAGGCGCAGCCCGCCGCCACCCGGCATGCCGGTGCCGATGCCGGAATGGCCGCTGTGGAAGATTGCGGGGAGCTTGTGCTCGGCGATGACCTCATAGAGCGGATAGGCCATCCGATCGTTGGGGAAGAATCCCTGCGTCGTCGGATGGAACTTGAAGCCTTTGATGCCATGGTCCCTGATCAGTCGCCGGGCCTCGCGCACGCCGAACTTTCCCTTGTGCGGATCGATGCTCGCGAACGCGATCATGATGTCGCTGTTCGCCTGCGCGGCCTCGGCGACCTCCTCGTTCGGGATCCGACGGGCGCCGATCTCGCTCTCGGAGTCGACCGTGAACATCACCAGGCCGATGCGGCGCTCGCGGTAGTAGGCGACGGTCTCGGCGATCGTCGGGCGCTTGCCCGATTTGAAGTACTTCGATGCCGCCTCCTCGTATTCCCGCCAGACCTCGTCGACCGGCTGGCGGCAGGAGACTTCGGCGTGCGTGTGGACATCGATGGCGACCAGTTCCTGTAGATTCATGACAGCTCTCGCAGACGATTCGGACGGCCTGTGACTCGTGGTTTCCTCAACGCGGCTGCGCGAGGTGCTCGCGACTCCATTCGGCGAGCGTTCGCCCTTCCCTGACGAGCCGCGCGAGCAGCGGCGCAGGCTCCCAGTGCATGGGGCCGAACCGCTCGCGATACTTCAGCATGCCCGCGTGAAGCGCGCTCAATCCGATGGTATCGGCATAGAACATTGGGCCTCCACGGTAGCGCGGAAAGCCATACCCGGAGGTCCAGACGACATCGATGTCGCCGGCGCGCAGTGCCACGCCCTCCTCGAGAATGCGCAACCCCTCGTTGAGCAGCGGATACAGGCACCGCTCAAGAATCTCCGCCTCGGTATGCTCGCTCTGCGGCACGCCGAGCCTCGTGGCCTGCGCGCGCAGGATGGCGATAGCATCCGGGTCATCGTGGCGGGTGCGATCTCCCGGCAGATACTTGTAGTACCCCCGGCCGTTCTTCTGTCCCAGGCGGCCGGCCGCATGCAGCGCGATGTCGGCCTGGTAGTACGTCGGATCGGGCGGATATTTCTCGGCGTTCGACTTGTGCACGTTGACCCCGACATCGATGCCGGCCATGTCGAACACCGCGAGTATCCCCATGGCCATCCCGAAGTTCTCCAGCGCGGAGTCGATCTGCCGCGGTGTCGCGCCCTCCAGCACCATGCGCTGGGCTTCGCGCGCGTAGCCCTCCATCATGCGATTGCCGATGAAGCCATAGCACACCCTGGCAAGCACGGGCGTCTTGCGCAGCAGCTTCGCCAGATCCATGGCCGCACCGATCGTGGCCAACGAGGTCGCATCGGCCCTGACCACCTCCAGAAGCGGCATGACATGCGCCGGCGAGAAGAAATGCAGGCCGATCACGTCCTGCGGCCGGGCGGTTGCCGCTGCGATCTCGTTGATGTCCAGGGTCGAGGTATTGGTCGCGAGGATCGCCCCGGCCTTGGCGAGCTGATCGACACGGGCGAAGATGCGCTTCTTGAGCTCCATCTTCTCGAACACGGCCTCCACGACGACATCGGCATCGCGCAGCGCCTCATAGTCCGTCGACCCACTGATCAGCGCGACTCGCCGGTCCCGATCCTGCTCGCTGATGCGGGCGCGCTTGACCATCGAGGCATAGGCATCCGCAATGGTCTGCCGTCCGCGCTCGACGGCCTCCGCACTGACATCCAGCAGCGTCACGCCGATACCCGCATTGGCGAACGAGATGGCGATGCCGCTGCCCATGGTTCCGGCCCCGATGATGGCAGCATGGCGGATCGTGCGGGGTGCGCTGGCGGTGAGGCCCGGGATCTTGCGCGTCTCGCGCTCGGCGAAAAACACATGGATCTGTGCCTTCGCTTCGATCGTTTCCTTCGACCGGTTGGCGATCTGCTCCTCGAGCAGCAGCCCGGCCTCGAAGGGCAGGCGCAGCGATGCACTCACCGCCTCGATGGCGCTCAGGGGCGCCACACGGTGCGCAAATTGCCGCCTCGCCTGCGCCGTGAGGCGCTCGATGATCTGCGGCGTCGCGCTCTGCGGATCAACGGTCCTATCGCAGGTGCGTCGCGGCCCGCTGCCGGCCTGCACGAGCGAGCGGGCATAAGCCACCGCCGCCTCGCGCAGCGATCCCTCGGCGATGCGATCGACGAACCCCAGCTCGAGTGCGCGCCGCGCATCGACCGGTCGGCCGGCGAACAGCAGCTCCAGGGTCTGCTCCAGTCCGATCAGCCGCGGCATGCGCTGCGTGCCGCCGGCTCCCGGGATGATCCCGAGCGTGAGCTCCGGCAGCCCCAAGCGTGCATCGGCCGCTGCGATGCGATAGTGACATGCCAGGGACAGCTCGAGGCCCCCGCCAAGCACCGTCCCGTGCAGGGCGACGACGAGCGGAACCGCAAGCTGCTCGAGCCGCCGGAACAGATCGCGATACTCGGCCTCCCGCGGGGGCCCCGAGAACTCCCCGATATCGGCGCCCGAGCAGAAGGTACTCCCTTCGGCCGCGAGCACCACGGCGCGGACGTCGGCACGTGCCGCGAGGCCCGTCAGCGTCTCGTTCAAGCCGGCGCGCACCGCAGCGCTGATGACGTTGACGGGGGGATTGCTGATCGTGACGATCGCAATGCCGTCCTCGATGGCGAGTGAAACGACGTCCGGGCTCATTGCAGCGTCACTCCTGGTGCGCTCGTGAAGGGAATC
>JAKAFQ010000068.1 GCA_021817875.1 Pseudomonadota bacterium | reverse complement strand
CGCCTTGACGCTGCAGCTGTGCGAGCGCGCGCCACTGCGCCCTCGCCGGCATCATCGATACCACGGCGAGCGCCGCAAACACAGAGCACAGGGACCTCGGCCGCATCGGCCGCGATTATGGCACTTACCGTGGGAAATGCTACGTGTGCCTCATGGCGGCGCAATACACGTCACGGTTCACACGCGAGCCAGCGCCTCACGCAAGGACGTCTCGGCCAATCTCCCGCACATCACATTTCCCGCACATTGCCATGGTGACGTCGAGCTCGTTCCGAATCAGCTCGAGACACGTCCTGACGCCCGCCTTGCCGGCCGCCCCCAGGCCATAGAGAAAAGCCCTGCCGATGAGCGTACCGCGCGCCCCGAGCGCCAGCGCCTTGAAGACGTCCTGGCCGCTGCGGATACCGCCGTCCATCCAGACTTCGATCCGGTCTCCGACGGCCTCGACGATGGGCGGCAACGCCGCTATGGCGCTCGGTGCGCCATCGAGCTGCCGTCCACCGTGGTTCGACACGACCAACGCGTCGGCGCCGCACTCCACCGCCCGTTTCGCATCCTGCACATCCATGATCCCCTTGAGAATCAGCTTGCCGCCCCAGAGACGCCTGATCCATTCGACATCCTTCCAGCTCAAGGTCGGGTCGAACTGCTGCTGCGTCCAGGCCGACAGCGAGCTCATATCGCTGACGCCCTGGACGTGGCCGACGATATTGCCGAAGTGCCGCCGCCGGGTGCCCAGCATGCCGAATGCCCAGCGGGGCCGGGCGGCGATGTTCAGCACGTTGGCGAGCGTCAGCTTGGGGGGTGCGGAAAGCCCGTTGCGCAGGTCCTTGTGGCGTTGGCCCATGACCTGCAGATCCAGTGTGAGCATCAGCGCCGAGCAGCGCGCCGTCCGGGCGCGCTCGATCAGACGCTCGATGAACGCCCGGTCGCGCATCAGATAGAGCTGGAACCAGAATGGGCCCGGACTGTGCCCGGCCACGTCCTCGATCGAGCAGATGCTCATGGTCGACAGCGCAAACGGCACCCCGAACTCCGCGGCCGCCTGGGCGGCCAGAATCTCCCCGTCCGCATGCTGCATGCCCGTCAGGCCCGTAGGCGCCAGGGCCACGGGCATCGCCACCTCTTCGCCGAGCATCCGCGTGTGAAGTGTTCGTCTCGAAACGTCCACCGCGACCCGCTGGCGCAGCCTGATCGCGGCCAGATCCGCTTCATTGGCCCGATAGGTCGTCTCGGTCCATGAACCGGAATCGGCATAGTCATAGAACATCCGCGGTACACGCTTCTTCGCCAGCCGGCGAAGATCTTCGATACACGTGATCACGGTCATGGCGTTCAGGCTCTGGCTTGACGTCGGCAAAAAAAGGCTGGGCGATCGGGAATCAGACGATGCCGCCGCCACCGGCGCGATTCTGAGCCGGGCGCAGCCGGGCGACGCGCTGCCGATAGCCGCTTTCCCGATACACCCCGATCGGGTCGATGGCCGCGCCGCGCTGCGCTCTGACCCGCGCCAGGATCGGCGCTACGTCGGTCGTGAACGCCTGCTTCAGCGTCTGAGTGGCCAGCAGCGCGTCATTGGCCTGCTGCAGTTCGGCCAACCGTTCCCGATCGACGATCAGCGCCTGCGCGTAAGCGCGCGTGAGCTCGATGGCGCTCGCCATCAGGCTCTCGATCGGATCGGTGACATTATGCGACTGGTCGAGCATGTGCGCCGGGCGCAGTCCGCTCACCCGGCGCCAGGTGGCGTCCACCAGCTCGTTGAAGACGAGGAACAGCCGGTACGGATGGATCGAACCGCTGTCGAGATCATCGTCGCCATACTTCGAATCGTTGAAGTGAAAGCCGCCGAGACGGCCGGCGTGGATGAGCCGTGCGACGATCATTTCGATATTCACGTTCGGCGCATGATGCCCCAGATCGACCAGGCAGCATGCCTTGGGCCCCAGGGTCTGCGCCGCCATCAGCGAGGTTCCCCAATCCTGAATGACCGTCGAGTACAGCGCCGGCTCATACATCTTGTGCTCGATCAGCAGCCGCCAATCGCTCGGCAGTGCCGCGTAGATGCGCGCCGCCGAGTCGAGGTAGCGCTCGAAGGCGCGCGCGAAATGCTGCTGACCCGGGAAATTCGAGCCGTCCCCGATCCACAGCGTGAGCGCCTTGGAGCCGAGCTGCTCGCCGATGCGGATGCACTCGAGGTTGTGTTCGATGGCCTGGTCGCGCACGCATGCTTCGGTGTGCGTGAGACTGCCGAACCTGTAGGAGTGCTTCTGCCCCGGCTGATCCTGAAAGGTATTGGAATTGACCGCGTCGAAGCCGAGTCCCAGCGCCTCGGCACGCTGCCTCAGCGCCGGATAGTCCCCGGTGCGGTCCCAGGGCAGATGCAGCGACACAGTCGGTGTCGCGCCGGTCAGCGCCTGGATCACCGCGCAGTCTTCGAGCTTCTCGAAAACGTTCCGCGGCTCACCCGGTCCGGCAAACCGCGCGAAGCGCGTGCCACCGGTACCGACCCCCCAGGACGGAATCGCCACGGCGAAGCGCTGCACGGCTGCGCTCAGCCGCTCGATGTCGACACCGCGGCGGCGCAGCTGCGTACCGAGCGCCTCGTAGTCGGCCTCGAGCGCCTCGGACACCCGGCTGTTGGCTTCGGAAATGCGCTCGGCTGCGATCGGTCTCATGGCGGAGTCTCAACGGGTGAAGGCGGCCGCGTTGCCCGCATCGACATTGAGGACATTCCCGGTCGACTTGGCGGACAGATCCGAGGCGAAGAAGTACACCGCCTCTGCGACATCCTCAGGATACACCTCACGCTTGAGCAGACTCCTCGAGCGGTAGAACTCCTCGAGCTGCTCCTCTTTCAGATTGTAGGCGCCGGCGCGCTCGGCCCGCCACTCGCCGCTCCAGATCTTCGAGCCCTTGAGCACCGCGTCCGGATTGACCACGTTGACCCGGATCCCCTGGGAAGCGCCCTCGAGCGCCAGGCAGCGCGCCAGATGAAGCTCCGCGGCCTTGGCCGTGCAATACGCGGCGGCATTGGCCGAAGCGGCCAGCGCGTTCTTGCTGCCGACGAACACGATGCTGCCGGGAAGCTTCTGGCGCTGCAGGATGCGATACGCCGCGCGGCTGACCAGGAAGTAGCCGGTCGCGAGCACCGCGATGTTCCGGTTCCACAACGCGAGCTCGGTATCCTCGAAGGCCGCCGCCGAGGCGATGCCCGCATTGGACACCAGGATGTCCAGTCCCCCGAACTGCAGCACCGCGTGATCGAGCGCCTCCTGCACGGCCCGCTCATCGGTGACATCGACAGGCACAACCGCGAGCGGATCGGAGCCGAAGCGCCCCTGCAGCTGCCGCGCGGTCTCGGCGAGCGCCTGGCGATCGATATCGGCGAGCACCACGCACGCGCCTTCCGAGAGCAGCCGTACGGCCACCGCCCGACCGATACCGCCCGCCCCCCCGGTGACGAGCGCGACCCGCCCCGCCAGACTCTTCGGCTTCGGCATGCGTTGCAGCTTCGCCTCCTCGAGCAGCCAGTACTCGATGTCGAATGCTTCCTGCTCGGGCAGACCGACGTATTCATCGACGCCGGAGGCACCGCGCATCACGTTGATGGCATTGATGTAGAACTCGGCCGCGATGCGTGCGGTCGCCTTGTCGCGTGCAAAGGTGAGCATACCCACCCCGGGGATGAGGTAGACCACGGCGTTCGGGTCCCGCATGGCAGGACTCGAAGGGCGCCTGCAGCGCTCATAGTACTGCGTGTACTCGTGACGATACGCGGCGAGCGCCTCATCGAGGCTGCCGACGAGACCCGCCACGTCCGGCTTTGCCGGGTCAAACGCCAGCACCAGCGGGCGGATCTTGGTGCGCAGGAAGTGATCCGGGCAGGAGGTACCGAGGTGCGCCAACTCCCGCAACCGCGCACTGCAGACGAATTCCAGCACCTCCGGGCTGTCGTCGAAATGTCCGACTTTCAGCTGCTCGGCGCTGATCCGGCCGCGCAGCTGCGGCGCGAACGCCGCGATCAACTCGTGGCGCTGCCGCTCATCGAGTGCGCGGCAGCGAGCGCCGCCGAACGGCGCCGCGGCAGGGTGCGCGGCAAGCCACTCGGTCGCGCGGCGGATGACGCGCAGCGTGTTCTCGTAGCACGCCTTGGCGCTCTCTGCCCAGGTGAACAGGCCATGCGCCTCGAGCACCGCCCCTTTGAGGCGCGGCTGGGACCGCGCGAGCTCACCGAGCCGCAGCCCCAGGTCATATCCCGGACGCTGCCAGGGCAGCCAGCCGATCTCGCCTGCGAAGATCTCCTCGGTCAGCTCCCGGCTGCGTCGGCTGGCCGCAATGGCGATCAGCGCGTCCGGGTGCATGTGATCGACGTGAGCGTAGGGGATGTACGCGTGCAGCGGCGTATCGATGCTGGCCGCGCGGACATTGAGGTTGAAGGTGCAGTGCGGCAGATAGCCCACCATCTCGTCTTCATGCGCGAGCCCACGATAGCGCCCCTTCAGCGCCTCGAGCTTCTGCAGATACAGCGTCGCGAAGCCATCGAGGCTCATGCTGCCGAGGTCCCCGCCCGATCCCTTGACCCAGAGCACCGGGGTGTCCCTGCCGGTCAACGGATCCGGCATCACGATCTTGGCCGAGGTGTTGCCACCGCCGAAGTTGGTGATCCGCCTGTCCGATCCGAGAAGATTGGACCGATACAGCAGCTGCTGCTCCGGACCGAGACCTGCGGCGCGCGCATCATCCCAACGGCTCTCGAGGCCGGAAACCGCCGACGAGGAGGACTGGGAGACTGACTGCTGCATAAATCTAATTCCTATGTCAATGGCGAAGCGCCGGGCCACACAGCCCGTTGACCGCTCCGGGACAGAAACATCATCCCCCCGTTCATCCGCAACGCCGTGCGCTCAGCGCTCGACGCATACGTTCCATGAGGTGCCCGCATGGACCCGGGTCACTCGGCGCCGATCTGCTGCGCCTCGATCTCGCGCAGCGATTTGCCTTCGTTGCCCGGCGCGCCGAGAAAGCCGATCAGACTGCTCAGCGCGACGAATCCGGTCAGGATCCAGGCGAGCCGGGTGAAGCCCGTGGCCGTGAGCAGCGGCACGAAGAAGCTCCATAGCCCGAGACCGATGCGCACCACCGCGAACATCGCTCCCTGCGCGGTGCTGCGCAGCAGCGTCGGGAACAGCTCGGCGCTCCACAGCTGAAAAAACGACTGTTGCCCGAAGCCCCCGCCGAACTGCAGCAGGAACTGATAGCCGAGCGCGACCGGAGTGGTGAGCGGGAATACCGCGAGCAGCACCATTCCGGCCACCTGCAGCACTCCCGCCAGGCCCATCATCGTGCGCTGACTGACCCGGTCGGAGAATCGCATGAACACCAGGCTGATCGAGAGCATGGCCACCGTGAAGCCACCGGCCTGCAGCGCGACGCTCGCCGCCTGGCTCTGCGCGCCCACGGTGCGCAGGATGTAGGGGAAGAAAAAGCCGTTGGTACCGGCCCAGAGATTCCAGATGCCGTACATGCCGATCAGGAACAGCAGCGATTTCAGGCTGCGCGCGTCGAACAACTGCCGCAACCGTGTTCCCGACCACAGGGAAGCCTTGTCTGCAGGCCCGCCACGGCGTCTTTCGTCCGCGGCCTTGGCCTCGCGCCACAGCGTGGATTCCTTCATGCCGGAGCGCAGCACGGTGAGAATCACCGCGATCAGCGCCAGGTGCGCGAAGACGATGCGCGCGCCGAGCACGCCGAGCGGGGCGAGCGCGAGCGACAGCAGCAGCACCACCACCGGCCCGAGATACCACAGCACCTGGGCGACGCCGCTGTGCTTGCCCCGCTCGTTCTGCGGCGCCAGCTCGGCGATCAGGGACCATGACGCCGGGATGTCCGCCCCCACCGCCAGACCGACCAGCACGAATCCCACCACGATCATCCAGGGCCGCACGGCAAAGACCAGCCACAGCATGCCGAAGGCATAGAAGAGCATGTCGTACTGGTAGATCTTCTTGCGGCCCACCCGGTCGCAGAGCCAGCCGCCGACGAGCGCGCCGATGCCGGCCGAAATCGCATTGGCGCTGAACGCGCCGATGAGTCCGACGAAGGCGGGGCTGAGGTGAAATGCCGACACCCACAGGGCGAGCGCCGCCGAACCGGCCACGATGGACCCGCCGTCGATGTAGTTGGCGAGCCCCGCGAGGATGGTGTTTTTCCAGTCCTCGGCCGTCGCCACGCCGAGAGGCGCCGCCGCGCACCGTTGGTCAGCGTCCACTGCCACACCCTCCCGGGAAGCGCCTGTCGTCCCGGCACGGGTCCTCTGGCAACACGCGCAGCGTGTCGACGCTGCGGCTCACGCGGCGCACTCCCGATGCTCCGCAGCCTCCCGCCAGCGCGCCTTGTACGGCGTCAGGTCGGCCTCGAGAGGCGCTATCCGCCGCAATGCCCCGGGCGGCCGCACGGTCGGATCGAGCAGGCGCAGCGCCCCGTAAGGCACCGCGCTTTCCTCGTCGCCGTTCACCAGCACCTGCGCATCGGGTCGCAGTGCGGCCAGCGCCCTCACGAAGAGGTCCGTGCCGGCAAACCGGCCTTCGACGATCAGGCGCCCGCTCGAGCCGATCAGCTCCAGAGAGGTGTCCATCATCAGCGCCGCGTAGAGTCCGGCGGCAGCCGCACGCGCCGCCGGATTGCGGGGCTCGTGCAGCCACCGTGCCCGAGACTGCCCATAGGGCCCCACGCCCGGCACCCAGCCGGGCAAGGCCATCGCACCGGTCTCGAGCACCTCGGGCAGTGCCTGCAGGGCTGCCTGGGCATCCTCAACCCCAAGGCCGCCGATCCGTTCCAGCTCCCGTCCGCCCATGAAGCGCGCCGACGGAATCGGCCGGCCCTCGACATCCACGTTCACGAGGCAATCGCGCGATTCGGGCAGCGCGGCCCAATCGGCTGTGGCGGCCTGCGGCACCCGCATGGCGACGAACCAGGTGCCGGTGGATATCACGGTGACTTCCGCAGCGGCGGTATCGGTGAAGCCGTGAGCCGCGAGCAGCGCCGCATTGGAATCGTGGACACCACAGTAAACGCCGACCTCGGCCGACAGCCCCGTGCGCGCCGCCCACTCCTCGCTCAACGAGCCGAGCCGCTCGTCTGCGCGGCGCCGGGGCGCCAGCCGGGCGAACCAGCCTCGCTCACGAGCGATGGCCGAAGGGCCCCGTTCGCCCGGTCGCCACAGATCCGTATGGCAGCCGAGGCTGCTCACCTCGGAGGAGGTCACTGCGCTGAGTTTCCACGCCCAATACTGCGGCCAGGTCACGATCGAGGCGTCCCCGGTGAGCAGCTCGGGCCGCTCCTGCTCCAGACGGTACAGCTGCGCACCCAGATTGAGGCCGTCCGGGAGCGCGGGCGAACCGGTGAGGGCAAACGCGTCGCGCTGCGCATCGTAGGCGGCACGCACATCCTGCGGAACAGGATCTTCGTAATCGGCCACCGGACAGGCGAGACGCCCGGCGCGCAGCACCGCCGCCGCGGCACCATGGGCCACCGGAACGATCGCCGAGACCGGACCGCGTCGGGCGAATTGGCGCAGGATCTCAAGCGCCCACTGCTCGATGCCCTCGGTATCGAGCGCATGGCGCCCCCTGGACTCGACGCGTGCGTTGTATCGCTGGAACCGCTCGATGAGCCGTCCCTCCTCGGACCAGAGGCTGAGCTTCGCGAGCGTCTTGCCGACATCCAACACGATGACTCTGCCGGGCAGCATGGACTGGCATCACCTCCGGGCCCGGGCAGCGACCTGCTCGAGCCGCACCGGACCGAGAAGGCCCGAGCTGCGCAACGGCGCATCGGGTTCGTAGGTCGGTATCGTCGTGAAGGTATATTTCCGGGCGACGTCCGGCTGCTGATCCCCGATCAGGCGATTCACCCACAGGTTGGTCACGGCGATCGAGACGGTGTTCAGGCCCGGGTGGACGTACCGGGTGATGTCCAGACGGAACGGCGGCGTCCACACGATGCCGGCCTTGCGGCCATTGACACTCACCTGCGCGAGCTCACGCACCTGGCCGAGATCGAGCACCAGCCGGGTGCCCGGCGGCGGCGGCAGCAGCCGCCAGGTCCGGGTATAGGTCGCCGTGCCGGAAAAGTACTTCACGCCCGTCAACCGGTTGACGGACCATGACGCCAGATGCGGCATCACGATCGTCGCCGGCGCACCCCTTCCCGCCTGGAAGGCGAGCCGCCACGGGCCGTGCAGCGTCATCACCGTGCGCACGCTCGCCCGCGGCAGGCGTACCGAAGCGGTCTTGGCCGGCTTGCGAAATACCACGAATACCGAGCCGTACGCCGCCAGCTGCAACGGCACCCGGGTACGGCCGTTCGCGATGCGATAGCTGACCGGCCGGGTCGCACCCGTGACCGGATTCCACAGCTCTGGCGCATAGCCGGTCACGCGGAAGCTTCCGGTCAGCCGGACGCGCCGATTCTGGCGGTTGCTCACGAAGAACAGCTCGCCTCGGTCGAGCACACGCCCTGTGGCGCGCACCCGCGTGTCGCCGCGAGTGCTCGAATCATCGAATTCAGGCTGCAGCCCGAGCGCCTGCAACGCATCGGGCAGCGATCCGTTGGTGAATATCCTGCCCCGGCCGAGCACGCGGACCGCCGCTGTTCCGGGCGGCCCGAACAGCCGCTGCGCCAAGGTCTGGAACCGCCGCGCGTCGTCCCGCAGGCTGGGCGTTCCCACCGGCCGCCTGCCGACGACCGTCGCGCCCTCGCGCACCAGCGTGTCGATGCGCCGCAGCACCCGGAGAGTCATCCAGCGGCTGGTGCCGCCGAGGTACAGCAGCCGATAGCGCATCCCGCTGCGGCTGACCAGCCGCCCGTCGCGGACACTGAGTTGATGCAGCAGGGCGTTCTCGTCCACGAAATCGAAGCCGTATCCCCTCGGAACGTCGATCCGCCGATTGCCGAATATGCCGGTGATCGGCGCCGTCTGACCGTAGAAGTACGCCACATCAGCCGCATAGTGCCCCTGCTGCAGCAGGTACGAACAGCGCGACAGGTATCGGATCCAGGGGCCCGCCTCGGGAGCCCAGGTCTCCAGTCGATTGAACATCTGCCCGAAGAAGGCCAGGGACAACCCCGGCGGCCGATCGAGCGGTTGCTCGGTGGATTCATGGATGACGATGCGATTGACACCGAGCAGGAACTCCCGGTCCACGACCCGCTTCAGCTGCCGCGGCGCGAACGCCCACGGCTGATCCACCGAGTCGAGCGACTCCGCGCCAACCTGAGACTTGCCGTAGACGTCCGCCACCGACGCCGCGCCTTTCAGGTCTGCGACATAAGTCGGATCGGGTCTTTTGCCCGGCGGATACATCCACATTGCCCCCATCGGAACATCCGCATAGCGGCGCATCTGCATGTCATCCCCGAAAGTCGGACGGTGATCCTCCAGGGCTTCTCCATAGGTCACCAGTCCGGCGGCGTGGGCCACCCGCTGGATCTGCGCATAGTGATTCCGCGCCAGCAACTGCTTGATCGTGTGGCGGAAGTCCCACAGAAACCGGTTGCTCTCGGCACGGTCGCCGACCACGACCCCCGTCAGCGCCGGCAGCCACGGGATCGGGTCGTAACCGCGCAGCCGCTCGAAATCCGCGATGAAATGCGGCGTCCAGTTCTGCATGCCGACCTCGGTGGAGTCGGTGGTGAATGCGGTCAGGCTGTCCCTGCCGAATGGGCCGGTGATCGAGCGGAACAGGCCCAGATAATGCGCCATGTATGAAGTGACATCGGCGCGGCTGAGCTTGTCGACCTCGAGCCCGGTCGCGGCGCGCGGCGCGGGATGATTGGTCGTGCCCTCCAGCGAATACCCCAGACGCAACACCACCCACGTGCCGGGCGGCGGCGACCAGTGCAACACGCCGCTGCGGCTCATGCGCTGGGTGAGATTCACCACATCAGCGGGATTCACCGCCGTTCCGGCTGCGAGCGGCGCCCGGGAAATCAACGCCCGATAATGCGGCACGATGCGGAAATCCGCCTTGGCCTCGAACTGGTTGAGCGTCGCCGCCGAGTGCGGCACCAGCTCGTGCACGTCAAACAGCGGCGGCAGAGGCTTCCGGGGCGCGAAGGTGCGCATGCGAACGCTCATCGGGACCGCCCCGGGCGCGTTGTAGACGAATGGAGCGCCGAACAGGCCAGGCGCCGGCGCACTGTGCATCACGAGGCGAACATACCGCGCGGTAACGGGCGCGAACGCGGCGGTCTGCTGCGGGAAGTAGCCGCCCAGCTGCTCCGCGGCCGGAGCGATCCGTGCCACGCGTTTCCAGCGGACGCCATCGGCGCTCACGTAGATCTGCGCCGCCATCGCCGGCATCCCCGTGGCGGCTGCCGCCAGCGTGACGCCCTGCAGCCGCACCGCTCTGGCATAGCGCAGCTGAATCCAGGCGCGCCCGTCCCGAGGCGCCAGCGATACGCCGTCGGTGAGCTTGCCGTCGGACAGCTCGGCGAGCGCCCTGGGTCCGAGAGGACCCGCAGACGAGCTCGCCGAGATGGCGTGCGGGTCGAGAACCGGGGCGCGGTAGGCGATCACCAGGCTGTCGCGGTAGAACCTGAGCTTGGCAAACGGGTCAGGTCCCAGAAAGCCGGCGCTCATCGGTGCATCCTGAAAGGCGCCGGTGTTCGCCGGCGGCCGCGCCAGCACGGCGTGAAACGGCCGCCCTCCGGTGATCACGGTGGCGCTCCAGACGAGCTTCTTCATGGCCTGCCCGGGAGTCACCCACGGTCCTCCGGTCTCGCTCCACCCCGCAGAGGAGTCGATCGACAGCTCGAGTCCATAGCGTGTGGCGAGCCGCGCCGCGAGCCGGAAAGCGCTCTTCCAGGGCGGGGTCATGTAGGCGAGCGGCTTGCGCACCACCTGCGGCGTGCCAAGCGACGCGTCGATCACATCGACACCGCCGATCCCGATACGATGCATCCAGTGCAGGTCCTTGCGGATTCCGGCCCGGGTCACGTCGCCGTTCATCCAATGCCACCAGACCCTGGGTCGTGCCGCTTCGGGGGGCGATTGGAAGCCTGCACGCAAAGGTGAAGCGGTCGCCATCCGCGCGATGCAGCCCAATGCCAGGACGAGCCCGACCGGCATCAACGCTCTCAGGACGGACCGCGAATGGATCTTGGACATGACACAGCCCCCGGGGCAACTCGATATCAGGCGCCGCCATTCATATTTTGAATGAATATGATTGTTTATGCACGATATTGATCGACATTAGGGCACTCTGCAAGCCCTGTCAATGCCCTTCTGCCTTGCAGGTTCCATACGGTCCGATGACCTGGACGCACCACTCGGACGGATAACTGGATGCGCTCGGTCGGATAGAGGCTTTGAAAGCCTATGAGCGGCCGGTGGCGAGAACACCACGATCAGCGTCTGCGTATCTGCTGCTGCGCCTCATGCTCAATGCGACGGTCAGCCGAACTGAGGCATTTCGCATGAGTCCGGCTGCGGAAATCCGGTGCGTGCGAATGAATCGACGCCTATATGATGGAATATGTACACTAATGCACGATATCGTGCAGGAATGATCGAATCAGGAAGCTTCTGCGATTTGGACCGTGACCAGTCCGATTGAGGGTGTACCGAGCGGTCTTCGTGCCCGTCCGTGACGCTGCCCACATTGCCCCCGCAGCCCCGCTGGCCCCCTAACCCCCTACGCGCTTTCGAGCTCTTTGTCCGTCGCATCGAACGCCGCCTGCATGACGCGTACGCCGGCCGAGCGCAACCACTCCAGATCCTCCTTGCTCGCCGCTTCGTCCGTGACCAGCACGGTGACCTGGTCGAGCCCTGCCACGACGATGGATGAACGCTGTCGGAGCTTGTGCCGATCGGCCATCACCACCACTTTTTCGCAGCGCTTCAGCAACCGCACCTGCGATTGCACGACGAGCGGGTCCGCCTCCATGACGCCAAACCGGTTGATCCCGTAGCAGCCCATGAACAGCGTCTTGGCGCTGAAATGACTGGTGGCGTCATCCTCGAACGGGCTGAGAACGATGTTCTGTTCGCGATAGATCCTGCCACCCGGCACGGTCACCCGGTTGCGGCTGCTCAGCAACAGCTGGGTGACGATGGGGATCGAATTGGTGAGCACATCCAGTCCC
>JAKAFQ010000687.1 GCA_021817875.1 Pseudomonadota bacterium | reverse complement strand
GACCTGCTGCTCCAGGGTGATGTCGGCGGCGCCGAGGGCGATGGGCAGGTAGGGTGGGATGTCGCCGCTGACACCGAACTGATGCGCGGTGGCGATGACACGGTTGATGCCGACGCGGTCGGCGAGACGCACGGCGGGCAGGTTGCGCGATTCGGCAAAGGCCTTGATCAGGGTGATGGGGCCGAGGTAGTTGCGCTCGTAGTCGTGCGGCGCCCAGGAGCCGAAGCGTGCGGGGGCGTCGAGGACGAGGCTGTCCGGGCGCAGGCCGGACTCAAGCGCAGCGGTGTAGACGTAGGGCTTGAAGGAAGAGCCGACCTGACGCTGGGCCTGGGTGGCGCGGTCGAACTGCGAGAGGTTGAAGTCGCGGCCACCGACGAGGGCGAGGACGTTTCCGGTGGAGTTGTCGATGGCCATGAGCGCGCCTTGTGCGCCGGTGTCCTCTTCGAGGGTGGCCTGCAGGGTGCCGTTGTCCTCTCCGGTGATATGGACGTAGATGATGTCGCCGAGATGGAGGAACTGGGTGGCGGTCTTGAAGCCGGTCCAGGCCCAGTCAGGCGGGTTAAGGACGAGGTGTTGCGTGCCGATGCGCGCGGTGACCTGATATGGCAGAACATTCGTCACGAGCGCGTGAATGTACATGCCAGTTGAAGCGGGCTGGATCCAGTCGGGGTGTTTGAAGTCCTCCAGGCTGAGACCGCCGGCAATGACGTTGAGAACGGGACCACGCCAGCCACGGCGGCGCTCGTAGCTGGCGAGACCGTCCTGCACGGCCTGGTTGGCGACCTTCTGCAGATCGAGATCGAGCGTGGTGTAGACCTTGAGACCCGCCTCATGGACGCGGTCAAAGCCGTACTCGCGGCCAAGCTGGCGGCGGACTTCCTCGACAAACCACGGCGCGACGCTGTTCGGCGGCGGCTCGATGTGCAATCCGAGCGGAGCGGAGCGGGCAGCGGCGGCCTGCTGCGCGGTGATGTCGCCGTCTTCCAGCATGGAGTCGATGACCAGATTGCGGCGCTGGAAGGCGCGCGCTGGATTGGTGATGGGCGAGAACTCGTTGGGGCCCTTGGGGAGGGCGGCGAGCAGAGCGGCCTCGGGCAGGGTGAGATTATTGGCGTGCTTCGAGAAGTAGTATTCCGCCCCGGCCTCGAATCCGTAGACTCCCTGACCGAGATAAATCTGATTGCCGTAGAGAGTGAAGATCTGCTGCTTGGTAAAGGCGTGCTCGATCTGGAGGGAGAGGAAGATCTCCTGAATTTTGCGGCTGTAGGTGCGCTCGTCGTTGAGGAAGAGGTTGCGGGCGAGCTGCATGGTGATGGTGGAGGCTCCCTGGGAGCGGTTCTTGGCGCGGAAGTCGTGCCAGGCGGCTTCTGCAATTCGCACAAGGTTGATGCCCCAATGGCTTTCGAAGTTCTTGTCCTCGATGGCAATGACGGCCTCGCGCAAGAGCGGAGAAAAGCCGCTGTAGGGAACATCGATGCGGCGCTGGAGAGCAAAGGAGCCGATGATGCGTCCGTGGATATCGTAGAGCTCGGTGGTGGTGATGGGACGATAGCGCTCGAGCTCCTGAATTTGCGGGAGGTTGACGGAGTAGACGAGCATAAGCCCGCTGAGCGAGCCGAAGGCGATGGCCAGCAAGGCGAGAAACGCAATCGCGACGCTGCCGGCGATCTTTCTGCTGCCGGTGTGCGGGCGAAAGCTGGAAGGATAGGGTTCGGAGTCGCGCGGCGGGGGTTGATCGCCAGAGCCGCGGGAACCTGCGCGCGGGGACCTTGCCTCGTCAGGATCCGGTGGTGCCCATGGACCGCGCCTGTTCAAGAGTTCGCCTCTATGCGGTCTTCGCCTTCAGGACATCGAGAGCCTTGTTCAGCTGATCATCCACCTTGGGAAGCGTGCCGGAGTAGTCTCCTTCTTCCGCGAGGTACTGGTCTATGGTGGGATTGACCACGATGTTCGGTTTCACGGCGTCGTCCTGAATTTTGTCGCCGTTGGGAGCCTCATATTTTGCGACTGAAAGCAGCAGCGCTGCACCGTCGGGGAGGTTGATGGTCTTCTGGACTACGCCTTCACCGAACGTGGTGCTGCCGACGAGGTCGCCGCGCTGATGATCCAGAATGGCGGCTGCGGTAATCTCCGCCGCGCCCGCGGTGCCGTTGTTGACGAGAACGACGAGCGGGGCCTTGGTGATGAAATTGGAGGCGTCGGCACGGAAGACCTGCCGGGGAACGGTCTGGCCCTCCAGGCTGGCGATGGTTCCGGACTGCAGGAAGGCATTTGCCAGGCGGATGCCCTGGACCGGCTCGCCCTCGGCAACATCACGCAGATCGAGAAGGACCTTGGTATTGCCGTTCTTTGCCATGGCGCGCAGGCGCGCCTCAATCTGATCGACGCGATGGCTCGTGAGCGCGTAGGGCTTGATATAGAGGATGGTGGAGTTGTCGTACTCCTGATAGCCGACGGGTGGGGGCACGACCTGGGTGCGGGTGAGCGTGATCTGCTCCGGCACAGGCTTGCCGCCGGGACGGATGAGGCCGAAGTGGACGTCTGTTCCGGGCTTGCCTTCGAGCAGGAGGCGGATCATGGCCAGGGACATGAGACGGGTGGTCTTGCCGCCGATGGACTCGATCATGTCTCCGTCGTGAATGTGGGCCACGGTGTCCGCAGGGCTGCCCGGGATGACGGAGACGACGCTGGCGTATCCGTAGCGCTTGGAAACCTCCAGACCGACCTGGGCGACGCCTTCGTTCTGGTGCTCTTTATAGGTGGCGTATTCGGAGGGCGTGAGATAGCTGGAGTTGGCGTCGAGTGACTCAAGCAGGCCGTGCAGCGCGCCGTTGGTCACGGTGTGCAGATCGGGCACAGTGACGTAATCGCTCTGGATCTTGTGCAGGACTTCCTCATAGACGCCCATT
>JAKAFQ010000067.1 GCA_021817875.1 Pseudomonadota bacterium | reverse complement strand
CCGCTTATCTGCTCGGCGAGGCTGTGCCCGAGGATCCCGGCCTGGCCGCGCTCGCCGCGAGCATCCGGAATTACGCCGCCCGCGCTTGAGGGGTTGGCGTACCATGGGGGGCTTGGAGCAGGATCCGCGCGGTTAGCGTGACGCAGTCCGCGGTCGGGGCACGTACCTGAACTTTTCTGAAGATTCAGGGTCTATTCAGGTCGCGGCGCGAGCGACCTTCCGGACAGGAGCAGGGGGCGCGAATGGGCGCCGATGTCAGTGACTTGAGCCTGGTTCGCCGCGTGCAGCGCGGCGACAAAGGGGCGTTCGATGTGCTGGTGCTCAAGTACCAGCACAAACTGGTCAAGCTGGTGACGCGCTATGTCCGAAACCCTGCCGAGGCCGAGGATATCGCCCAGGAGGCGTTCATCAAAGCCTACCGGGCACTGCCGCAGTTCCGCGGCGACAGCGCCTTCTACACCTGGCTGTACCGCATCGCCATCAACACCGCCAAGAACGCGGTGGTCTCCCGTGACCGCAATCCCGTCGACTACGATCTCGACCGCGACAGCATCGATGAGTCCTACGACATGCAAGGCCGATTGAAGGATTCCGAAACGCCCGAGGGACTGGTGCTCACCGATGAGATCCGCCAGACGGTCAATGCGGCGATCGAGGAGCTGCCCGAGGATCTGCGCACCGCCATCGTGCTGCGCGAGCTCGAAGGGCTCTCGTACGAGCAGATCGCCGCCAGCATGGGCTGTCCGGTGGGGACGGTGCGGTCACGCATTTTCCGGGCCCGCGAGGCGATCGACCACCGGCTGCGCGAAGTGTTCGAGGGCGGACTCGGCCGTACGGAGGAACTGGAATGAACGAGGAGCTGGACAGTCAGCTTTCCGCCATGTTCGACGACGAGCTGCCGGCGGCCGAATGCGAGCTGCTCGCCCGGCGCCTGTCGCGTGACGAGGCCCTCAAGGCGCGCTGGAGCCGCTATGCCGTGATCGGGGCGGTCATCCGCGCCGAACGGGGCGTGGTGCTGCAGAGCGCGGTGGCCGGGCGGGTGAATGCCGCCCTGACACACGAGCCGCGACTCGAGACGGCGGCCCCGGCCGCGGCGGGCCCGCGCGCCTGGGTCCGTCTGGCCGCCGGGGCGGGACTCGCCGCGGGGGTCGCCGCGGTGTCGATCCTGTGGCTGCGCTCGAACGCGCCCGGCACGATCCCGATGGTCGGGGTGGCGACGGTGGCGAGCACGGTGCAACCGGCTGGTGCCCCTCTCGGCAGCAGTACGGCGGACAGCTTCGTGGTGCCCCCGGTGCCGCTCGGGCAGCCGATCGTGAGCGTTCCGCCGATGCAGCTGGCCGATTATGTGGTGGCGCACAGCGCGTATTCCTGGCCGATCAGTCGTGGCAGCCTGCTGTCCTCGCTGATGGAAAGCGATGCGGGAACCCTCAACCCCTCCGCCGTGTCCGACCAGCGAGCCTCCGGGGTCCACGGCCATGCGAACCACCTTCCGCGGTAGCGATTACCTCGGCGTCCTGATCCTCGCGTGGGTGCTGTGCGGCGCCGCGGTCGCGGCCGAGCCGACCCAGTGGCTCGCCCGGATGAACCACGCCCTCACCGCGCTCGATTACGAGGGGACCTTCGCCCATTCGCAGGGCGCGCGGGTGGAGATGCTGCGCATCGTCCATCGGGTAGAGAACGGCGTGGTCGACGAGCGGCTGATGTCCCTCGACGGTTCGGGGCGCGAGTTCATCCGCAAAGGCTCGGATCTGACCTGTTATCTGCCGGACAAGCGGGTGGTGCTGGTCGAGCACATGCTGCCGAAGGGCCCGCTGCTCGGGGGGCTGCCGCTCATCGATGCCCGGACCGCGCGCTTCTACGACATCCGCCAGGTGGCGCACATGCGGATCGACCAGCACGATACGCGCCTGATCACGGTGATGCCGCGCGACCAGTACCGGTATGGTTACCGGCTGTGGATCGACCACCAGGGCATGCCGCTGAAAATCCAGCTCTGGGACACCCGCGGCGGCGGCCGGGTGATCGAGCAGATCGCCTTCGCCTCGCTCAAGGTGCTGTCAGCGATCCCCGATTCGGCGTTCGAGCCCGGTATCGCCACCGCCGGTTTCCGCTGGCTGCGCGACGATGCGCCGGCACTGGCGCCCGCCCGCGGCCACATGCTCAATTGGAGCGCGCGCTGGCTGCCACCGGGATTCCAGTTGGCCGTGAGCGCCCCGCAGATCATGCCCGGCAGGCCCGGTCCGGTGGATCATCTGGTCTATACCGATGGGCTCGCCTCCGTGTCGGTGTTCGTCGAGCGCAAGCCGCTCGATGCCGCCTCGAGCCGGCCGCGGATCGAGGCGGCCCGGATGGGCGCCTCGCATGTCTTTTCCACGTTGGTACAGGGCCACCGGGTGACCGCGGTGGGCGAGGTGCCGGCGCGCACCGTCCGCTCCATCGCCGACTCGGTGAGGGAACAGGCCGTGGCGTATCCGCTGCCGGGCGGGCCCTTCGCCCACGCGCCCCCGCCATGACGGCGCTGACCCTGATCCACCGCCGGGACTGTCCGCTGTGCGATGAGATGCTCACGGAGTTGCGCGAGCTCGGGCGAACGGTGCCGCTGCCGTCGCTCGAGATCGTCGATGTGGACGGGGATCCGCTGCTGCAGCGCGAGCATGGGCTCGATGTCCCGGTGCTGCTGCTCGATGGCACGGTCGTCTGCCGTCACTGGCTGAATGCGGACGAGCTGAAGCGGATGCTCAGGCTGTCGTCCGGCGCGATATAATCCGCCCGCCGCTGACAATCTGGCGCGGCAGAGAACGCGGCCCGGATTCATGCGGCTCATACGTAATTTTTCCATCATCGCCCACGTCGATCACGGCAAGTCCACGCTGGCCGATCGTTTCATTCAGATCTGCCGCGGGCTCGAGGACCGCGAAATGCAGTCCCAGGTGCTCGACTCGATGGACCTCGAGCGTGAGCGCGGCATCACCATCAAGGCCCAGAGCGTGACGCTGTTCTATGACGCGCGCGACGGTCAGCGCTATCAGCTGAACATGATCGATACGCCGGGCCACGTGGATTTCTCCTACGAAGTCTCCCGCTCGCTCGCGGCGTGCGACGGCGCCCTGCTGGTGGTCGACGCCTCCCAGGGGGTGGAGGCGCAGAGCGTGGCCAACTGCTACACCGCCATCGAGCAGGGCCTGGAGGTACTGCCGGTCATCAACAAGATCGACCTGCCCTCGGCCGACCCCGAGCGGGTCATCCACGAGATCGAGGAGATCATCGGCATCGAGGCGCGCGATGCGGTGCGCGTCAGCGCCAAGACCGGCGAGGGCGTTCCGGAGCTGCTCGAAGCGCTGATCCGGCGCATCCCGCCGCCGAAGGGCGATCCACAGGCGCCCCTGCAGGCGCTGATCATCGATTCGTGGTTCGACAACTACGTGGGCGTGGTCTCGCTGGTGCGGGTCGTCAACGGCCGGGTGCGCAGCGGAGAGAAGATCCGCGTGGTGTCCACCGGGCGCTCTCACGTGGTCGATCGCCTCGGGCGCTTCACCCCGAAACCGGTGGTCGAGCGGGAGCTCGCGGCCGGGGACGTGGGGTTCATCGTGGCCGGCATCAAGGAGATCGACGGCGCGCCGGTCGGCGACACCATCACGCTGGAGAGCCGCCCGGCGGGCGCTCCCCTGCCGGGGTTCCGCCAGATCCAGCCGCGGGTGTTCGCCGGGCTGTTCCCGGTCAATTCCGAGGACTACGAGAGTTTCCGCGACGCGCTCGCCAAGCTGAGACTCAACGACTCGGCCCTGCACTACGAGCCGGAGGTCTCCAGCGCGCTCGGTTTCGGTTTCCGCTGCGGTTTTCTCGGCCTGCTGCACATGGACATCGTGCAGGAGCGGCTCGAGCGCGAGTATCACCTCGACCTCGTCACCAGCGCCCCGACGGTGATCTACGAAGTGGCGCGCACCGACGGGTCGCTCGAGTATGTCGACAATCCCGCCAAACTGCCGCCCGTCAACGAGATCGATCAGATCCGCGAGCCGATCATCACCGCCAACATCCTGGTGCCCCCGGAGCACGTCGGGGCGGTGCTGAAGCTGTGCAACGACAAGCGCGGCACCCAGAAGAAGATGCTCTACCTCGGCACCCAGGTCTCGCTGCAATACGAGCTGCCGCTCGCCGAGGTGGTGCTCGATTTCTTCGACCGGCTGAAGTCGGTGAGCCGCGGCTACGCCTCGTTCGATTACGAGTTCTCACACTTCCAGGCCGCTCCGCTGGTCAAGCTCGATGTCCTGATCAACGGCGAGCGCGTCGATGCGCTTTCGATCATCGTGCACCGCGAGAGCGCCTACCAGCGCGGCCGCGAGCTCGTCGACAAGATGCAGGAGCTCATTCCGCGGCAGATGTTCGAGGTCGCCGTGCAGGCGGCGATCGGCAGCGCCATCATCGCCCGCGCCACGGTCAAGGCGCTGCGCAAGAACGTGCTGGCCAAATGTTACGGCGGCGACGTCAGCCGCAAACGCAAGCTCCTCGAGAAGCAGAAGGAGGGCAAGAGGCGCATGAAGCAGCTGGGCCGGGTGGAGATTCCCCAGGAGGCGTTCCTCGCCGTCCTGAAGGTGGGCCGGAAGTAACCCCGTGGCCGCCCCGCCCACCGCCCCCATACCGTCGCTGCCCGGCAACGCGCTGCTGAACTCGACCGGTTCCCGTTTCGTCCCCGAAGCCGCCCATGGAGTCCTCATGCCGTCGTTCCTGATGCAGCTCATCCTCATCCTCGCGTGGCTGGCGATCCCGGTGGGACTGGTGTGTGTCATCGATGACTGGCTGCTGCGCCCGGGCCGCAGGCTGAAGGCCGGTGGCCAGCCGGCCGCCGAGCACGCCCTGGTGGCTTTCTGCTACCGCACGCTGCCGATCCTGCTGGTGGCGGTGGTGCTGTGGGTGTTTGCCACCCAGACGGTCAACTTCAGCGCCGTGCTGGTCATCATCACCGCGGTGACCGGCGTGGTGTGGCTGGCCGATGTGCTGCTGCTCGCGCCGCGGCGGCGGCGCGCGGCGAGCGCCGCCGGGGTGCACCCGGCCGAGCGGGTCGAGCCCACCACGGTGGACTACGCGCGCAGTTTCTTTCCGGTGGCGCTCGCGGTGCTGCTGCTGCGCTCGTTCCTGTTCGAGCCGTTTCGCATCCCCTCCGATTCGATGATGCCGACGCTGCTCGACGGCGACTTCATCGTGGTGGAGAAATTCGCCTACGGCCTGCGGCTGCCGATCACCCACACCAAGATCCTCGACACCGGCGAGCCGCGCCGCGGCGACGTGGTGGTGTTCCGCTACCCGCTGAATCCCTCGGAGGATTACATCAAGCGCGTGGTGGGCCTGCCGGGCGATCACGTCGTGGTGCGCGACGACCGCATCACCATCAACGGCCATCCGGTGCCGTTCAAGGTCACGGGCACCTACAACGACGGCTGCTACGAGAACATGCAGATCGCCACCGAGCGCCTCGGCACGCACGTTCACCAGGCGCTGCTGTGCCCGGTGCCGCTCGAGGTCACCTCCGATCCGCTGCCGACCTGTCCGCGGGCCGACTCGCGCGGTTACATCTGCGGCGGCACGCCGCCGCCGGATGCGCTGCCGCTCATCGAGCAGAAGGTGGTCGACATGAGCGTGCCGCCCGGGGAATACATGGTGATGGGGGACAACCGTGACAACAGCGACGACAGCCGCGTCTGGGGCTTCGTGCCGGAGAGAAACCTGGTCGGCAAGGCGGTGTTCATCTGGTTCAACTGGGATGTCGAGCGCAAGGGTGGCCCGATCTGGAGCCGGATCGGCATGCGGATCGAGTAACGGCGCGGGAGGGTTGGCGATGCGACGACAACGCGGAGTGACGCTGATCGGCTGGCTGGTATTGCTGATACCGTTCGCCCTGGTGGTGTATGCCGGCATCCGTCTGCTGCCGGTGTATCTGAATTATCTCGACGTGGCGCACACCCTCGATCAGGTGGCGAGCGAGTATCGCGGCGGCGGCGCGGTGAGCGCCGATCAGATCCGCACCGCCATCGCCAAGCACTTCGAGATAGACGAGGTGACCTATCCGACGGCGCAGGACATCACCCTCAGCCGCAACGGCGGCCGCTGGCGCCTCGAGGCGGCCTATGATGACTATGCGCCGCTGTTTGGCTCGCTGTCGCTGCAGGTGCAGTTCGACAAGACCGTCAGTTTTGGCAACGGTGGATAGACCCGACTGGCCCCGGGCGTGGCTGCGCGAGCGTCTCGATTACGCGCCGCGCGACGCCGAGCTGTTCCGCGCCGCGCTCACCCACCGCAGTGCGCCGGGGCCGAACAACGAGCGCCTGGAATTCCTCGGCGATGCGGTGCTCAACCTGGTGGTGGCGCGCCACCTGTTCGAGACCTTCCCCGAGGCCACCGAGGGGGACTTGAGCCGGCTGCGCGCCCGGCTGGTGAGCGCCGAGCCGCTCGCCGAAGTGGCCGCCTCGCTCGGGGTGGGCGAGGCGTTGCAGCTCGGCTCCGGTGAGCTCAGGAGCGGGGGCTTTCGCCGCCAGTCGATTCTTGCCGATGCCCTCGAGGCGCTCTGCGCGGCGCTGTTTCTCGATGGCGGGCTGGCGGCGGCCGAAGCCGTCATCACGCGCCTGTTCGGGCCGCGCATTGCGCGGCTGCCGGCCGCGGAGGCGCTGAAGGACCCGAAGACCAGATTGCAGGAATACCTGCAATCGCGCGGT
This sequence comes from Pseudomonadota bacterium, assembly GCA_021817875.1. Next base: position 5,455 of record JAKAFQ010000067.1, on the reverse strand, counting down.
CTGGCGCTGCCGGTGTACGCGGTCGAGGCGCTCGAGGGCGAGCCGCACGCGCAGATCTTCGAGGTCAGCTGCCGGGTGAGCGCATTGGGACAGATCGCCCAGGGGCGCGGCTCGAGCCGCCGGCGGGCCGAGCAGGAGGCCGCCGAGCGCATCCTGGCGGCGATCGGCGCAGCCGGTGCCTCATGAGTGTCATGGGTGATGCCCCTGCAGAGGATTTCCGCTGCGGCTTCGCGGCGCTCGTGGGCCGTCCGAACGTCGGCAAGTCCACACTGCTCAACGCGCTCGTCGGGCAGAAGCTGAGCATCGTCACGCCGCGGCCGCAGACCACGCGCCACCGGATCATCGGCCTGGTGCAGCTGCCCAATGCGCAGATCGCCTTCGTCGACACCCCGGGGCTGCACCGCCATGCCCGCCGCGCGCTCAACAAGGCGATGAATCGCACCGCCGCCGCGGCCCTCGAGGATGCCGACCTGCTGGTGTGGGTGGTCGAGGCGCTCGCCTGGACCGCCGAGGATCAGCTGGTCCTCGAGCGCATCGTGCGCTCGGGGCGCCCGACGCTCGTGGCCGTCAACAAGGTCGACCAGGTGCACCCGAAGGAGCGGCTGCTGCCATACCTGCAGCAGCTCGGCGAGCGCCATCCGTTCCAGGCGCTGGTGCCGGTGTCGGCGCTGAAGGGCTCGGGCATCGAGCCGCTGCGTGATGCGATCGTCGCGCGGCTGCCGCACTCGCCGCCGCTGTTCGACCAGGATCAGCTCACCGACCGCGGCCTGCAGTTCCGCATCGCCGAGATGATCCGCGAGAAGCTGACTCTCGAGCTCAATCAGGAGGTGCCCTACGGTATCGCGGTGCAGGTCGAGCGCCTCGCCGAGGAGGACGGGCAGCTCGCCGTCGATGCCGCGATCTGGGTGGATCGGGAGGGTCAGAAGCCGATCGTGATCGGCGCCCGGGGCGAGCGGCTGAAGCGGGTGGGAACCTCGGCCCGGCTGGCGCTCAACGGGCTGCTCGGGCGCCGCCTGCACCTGACGCTGTGGGTGAAGGTGCGGGAAAACTGGGCGGACAATGCCCGTGCGCTGAAGGACCTGGGGTTGGAGTGAGATGCCCTCCCGCCGCATCCAGCTGGCGCCGGGGTACCTGCTGCACCATCGACCCTATCGGGAGAGTGGCCGGATCCTCGAGGTGCTGCTGCGCGATCACGGCCGGCTGACGCTGTTTGCCCGGGGCGTGAGCGGCCCGAAATCCCGTCTCGCGCCGGTGCTGCAGCCGTTCCAGCGGCTGCTGGTGTCGTTCCATCTGGGGCGCGAGGCCGGCCAGCTCTCGGACGCCGAGTGCGCCGAGCGCGAGCCGCCGCTGCCGCCGCAGAGCCTGATGGCGGCGTTCTACCTCAATGAGCTGCTGCTGAAGCTCACCTCGAGGCACGATCCGGCGCCGGAGCTGTTCGACGATTATCGGCGGGCGCTCGAGCGTTTCCGGCAAGGCGGGCCGCCCGAGCGGGCGCTGCGCCTGTTCGAGCGGCGGTTGCTCTCGATCGTGGGCTACGGGCTGACGCTCGGGACGCAGCGCGATGGCCTGCCGGTCGAGGAGGAGGGCTTTTACCGCTTCCGCCCGGCGGAGGGACTGTACCGGGTGACAGGCGACGGGCCCGGAGTGCTCACGGGCCGGTCGCTTCTCGCCCTCGAACGGGAGGAACTCACCTCGGATCGGGCGCTCGCCGATGCGCGCATCGTGCTGCAGGCGGCGCTCGACGAGTGCCTGGAGGGGCGGGAGCTCGCCACGCGGCGCGTGGCGCGGGCGCTGGCGCGCCAGGGGTCGCATCGTCCGCGGCAGTAAGCAACAATCGGGGACCGGCGGGTCGGGCGATCCGCCGAGTCCGATCGAGGTACCCGCATGAGCCACTCATCCATCGTCCTGGGCGTCAATATCGATCACGTGGCGACGCTGCGCCAGGCGCGCCGCGGGCGTGATCCCGATCCGGTGCATGCCGCGCTCGCGGCCGAGATGGCCGGCGCCGACGGCATCACGCTGCACCTTCGGGAGGATCGGCGCCACATCCAGGACGCCGATGTGCGCGTTCTGAAGGGGCTGCTCAAGACGCGCATGAATCTCGAGATGGCGGTGACCGAGGAGATGCTGGGCATCGCCTCGGAGATCCGTCCGGCGGACTGCTGCCTGGTGCCGGAGAAACGACAGGAAATCACCACCGAGGGTGGCCTCGATGCCGTCGGCCAGGAGGCCCGGCTGCGCGAGGCGGTGGCCCGTCTTGCCGGCCACGGGATCCGCGTGGCGCTGTTCATCGATCCGGATCCGGCCCAGGTCGAGGCGGCCTCGAGGATCGCCGCGCCCGCCATCGAGCTGCACACCGGCGCATACGCCGAGGCGCGCGGCTCGGCCCAGGCCCGGGAGCTCGAACGCCTGGTGGCCTGCGCCCGTCTCGGGGCCGGACTCGGCCTGCAGGTCCATGCCGGGCACGGCCTCGACTATCACAACGTGCAGCCGGTCGCGGCCATCGGCGAAGTGGTCGAGCTCAACATCGGACATGCGCTCATCGGGCGGGCAGTGTTCACCGGCCTGGCCGCGGCGGTGCGCGAGATGAAGGCGTTGATGGCGGCGGCGCGCGCATGATCTTCGGCATCGGGGTCGATGTCCTGCAGCTCGAGCGTGTCGAGGGGGTGCTCGAGCGTCATGGCGAACGGTTCGTCGAGCGGCTGCTGATGCAGCAGGAGAAAAGCCAACTCGAGGGCGCGAAGCGCCGCGAGCGCTTCCTCGCCATGCGCTTCGCGGCCAAGGAGGCGATCGTCAAGGCGATGGGGACGGGGTTTGCGCACGGGGTGTGGATCCGCGATGTCGGGGTGGTGCAGAACCGCTGGGGGCGGCCGGAGGTGGTCTATTCGCCGCGCGGCGAGCAGGTGCGTCGGGCACTCGGCATCGGCGAGGGCCACGTCACGCTCACCGACGAGGCGGGGCTGGTGGTGGCGGTCGCCGTGCTGATGAAAGCCGACGCATGAACTGTCTGGTCTTCGACATCGAGACGGTGCCCGACGTGGCGCTCGGCAGGCGCCTGTACGGGCTCGAGGGGCTGCCCGACGAGCAGGTGGCCAAGGCGATGTTCGCCCTGCGCCGCCAGCGCTCGGGCGGGGAGTTTCTGCCATTCGAGCAGCAGCGGATCGTGGCGATCTCCTGCCTGCTGCGCAGCCGCGATACCCTCAGGCTCTGGAGCCTCGGCGAGCCGCAGTCCCCCGAGGCCGAGCTGATCCAGCGCTTCTTCGATGGCCTCGAGCGCTTCTCCCCGGAGCTGGTGTCCTGGAACGGCTCCGGGTTCGATGTGCCGGTGCTCACCTACCGGGCGCTCGCCGCGGGCGTGCAGGCGAGCCGCTTCTGGGAGACCGGCGAGAACGACCCGGCCTTCCGCTTCAACAACTATCTCAACCGGTACCACTGGCGGCACCTCGATCTGATGGATGTGCTCTCGGGCTTCCAGGGGCGCGGCCGGGTCTCGCTCGAGCACATCGCGATGCTGCTCGGGCTGCCGGGCAAGCTCGGCTTCTCCGGCGCGCAGGTCTGGGAGGCCTGCCAGGCGGGCAACCTCGTCGGGATCCGCCGCTATTGCGAGACCGATGTACTCAACACCTACCTCGTCTATCTGCGTTTCGAGCTGCTGCGCGGCCGGCTCAGCCGCGAGGAGCACGCCGAGCAGATCGAGCGCGTCCGGGCGCTGCTGCGCGCCGCGCAGGAGCCGCACCTGAGGCAGTTCCTCGAGGCCTGGGAGGGCGCGGCGTGAGCGCCGAGGTCGCCACGGTGGTGGCGCTCACGCACGAGGGCGAAGGTATCGTCCGCGACGGCAAGGCGGTGTTCATCCCCGGCGCATTGCCCGGGGAGCAGGTGCGTTTCGAGCGGGTGCGCCGCCGCCGTCAGCACGACGAGGGCCGGCTCGTGGAGGTGCTGCGGGGCGCCGCGGCACGCGTGCCGCCGCGCTGTGCGCACTTCGGCCTCTGCGGCGGCTGCGCCCTGCAGCACCTGGCTCCGCAGGCCCAGCTCGACCTGAAACAGACGGAGTTGCGTGATGCGCTCGAGCGCGTGGCGCGGGTCGAGTGCGCGCGCTGGCTCGAGCCGATCAGCGGACCGGCGTGGGGGTATCGGCGGCGTGCACGGCTCGGCGCCCGCTACGTGCCGAAGAAGGGCCGCGTGGTGGTCGGATTCCGCGAGCGCATGGCGCCCTATGTCGCCGACGCGAAGCACTGCGATGTGCTCGCCGCGCCGGCCGGAGAGTGGCTGGTGCCGCTCGCCGAGCTGTTGAGCGCGCTCGAGATCCGCCGGCAGGTGCCACAGATCGAGGTGGCGGTGGGCGAGAACGCCGTGGCGTTGGTGTTGCGGGTTCTGGCGGCACCGACCGAGACCGACCGGGAGCGGCTGCGGGAATTCGCCGTGCGGCACGCGGCGCGCATCTTCCTGCAGCCCGGCGGACTCGATTCGGTGGAGGCGCTCGAGGCGGCCGGCACGCCCGAGCCGCTCTATTACGATTTGCCGCAGTTCGGCCTGCGACTGGAGTTTGCGCCCACGGACTTCGTGCAGATCAACGCCGCGGTGAACCGGGCGCTGGTCTCGCGCGCGCTCGAGTTGCTCGAGCTGACGCCGTGCTCATCGGTGCTCGATCTGTATTGCGGTCTCGGAAACTTCACGCTGCCGCTCGCCCGATCGGCCGGCCGGGTGGTGGGCGTGGAGGGTGACGCGGCGCTCGTGGAGCGTGCGCGGCACAACGCCCGCCGCAACGGCAGCGACAATGCCGCATTTCACGTGGCGGATCTGTCTCAGCCCGTGTCGGGACAGGCGCCCTGGCTGGCGGAGGGTTATACCCACGTGCTGCTCGATCCGCCGCGGGTCGGAGCACGGCCGATGCTCGAGACCGTCGCGCGCCTGCGGCCGCGCCGCGTGGTGTACGTCTCCTGCCATCCGGGCAGCCTCGCCCGGGATCTCGGCGCGCTGGTGCACGAGCACGGCTTTACGCTCGAGGCGGCGGGCGTGGTCGACATGTTTCCGCATACGGCGCATGTCGAGTCCATCGCCGTGCTGGGTGGACCGTGACATGACGCTCGGCCCGCTGATGATCGACCTGGAAGGGCCGGCGGTGAGCGCCGAGGAGCGCGAGCTGCTGCGCCATCCGCTGGTCGGTGGGGTCATCCTCTTCACGCGCAACTACCACGATCCGGCGCAGCTCACCGGGCTGGTCGGCGACCTGCACGCGATTCGCACCCCCGCGCTCATCGTCGCCGTGGACCACGAGGGCGGGCGGGTGCAGCGCTTCCGCGAGGGGTTCTCGGCGCTGCCCGCGGCGCGGCGCATCGGCCACGCGTTCGACCAGGAGCCGCGCCGGGGGCTCGAGCTCGCGCACGCCATGGGCTGGCTGATGGCCGCGGAGCTGCGCGCGCACGGCGTCGATCTGTCGTTCGCGCCCTGTGTCGAC
>JAKAFQ010000686.1 GCA_021817875.1 Pseudomonadota bacterium | reverse complement strand
GCCGCAGCGCGACGCTGCGGCTGCGGCCGCGTCAGGCGGCCCGCCTGAGCCAGCGCCGCCGCGAGTTTGTCCCGGTGCACCGGCTTCAGCAGGTAGCCGACCGCGCGGGTCTCGAAGGCGTTGATGGCGTACCGGTCGTAGGCGGTGGTGAAAATCACCGCCGGCGGCTCCTCGAGGATGCTCAGGTGGCGCGCCGTCTCGATGCCATCCATACCGGGCATGCGGACATCGAGCAGCACCACGTCCGCAGAGCACCGCGCCGCCTGCTCGAGCGCCTCGCGACCGGTGCCCGCCTCGGCGACGACCGCTGCGCCGCCGATGTCGGCCAGCAGGCGCCGGAGGCGCTCGCGCGCCGGAGGCTCGTCATCGACGATGAGGATCTTGATGGGCATCATCGGCAAGGCGGGTCGTGGTGTAGGGGAATCTCAGGGTCACGATGTACTCCTCGCTGAAGCGGCCGGCCTTCACGAGCGAGCGTTCGCCGTAGAGCAGCGCCAGCCGCTCCCGGGTGTTCGCCAGCGCCAGGCGATTCCCCTCACGCTCGCTTTGCCGCTCGCTCACCGGATTGCGCACCACCACTGAGATCAGCTCCGCGGCGCACTCGCCCGTGATGCTGACCGTACCTCCCTCGGGCCGCGGCTCGATGCCATGATAGATGGCATTCTCCAGCAGCGGCTGCAGCAGCAGGCCCGGCACGCGCGCATCCGGCGGCAGGCCCGCCACGTTCCAGTCCACCTGCAGCCGCGCCCCGAGCCGCAACTGCTCGATGCGCTGATAGGTGCGGGCAATCTCCAGCTCCTCGGCGAGTGTGATCGTCTGATAGCCGTCGCTCAGGGATGCGCGGAACAGGTCGGCGAGGTCCTGCACCGCCTGCTCGGCGCGGGCGGGATCGGAGCGGGTCAGCGAGGCAATGGTGTTCATGCTGTTGAACAGGAAATGCGGACGGATACGCGCCTGCAGCGCGTGCACCCTGGCGGCGGCGCGCATCTCGATGTTGCGCCGCCATTGGTGAGTGACATAGAAGTAGCGCAGCGCGACCGCACAGATCACGAAACCGATGGCGACGTTGCGCGACACGAACGGCCACAGCTGCGTCGGGAAGAACCCCGCCGCACCGGCCAGCAGCGGGCTGCGACCGAGCAGAAACACCCCGGCGGAGATGGCGCCGACCACGGCGGTCAACATCATGAGCACCGCCGCCGAACCGCGCCCGACACTGAGCCGGGCCAGCCGCGGCCGCAGCCAGCACAGCAGCGCCGCGCTCACCACGCCGACCCACAGGAGAAACAACGAACTGCGCGCGAGCTCCGCCCAGAAATCGACGGCGGCGCCCTGGCGCGCGATCGACAACACGATCGCAGTCAGCTCCGCGATCAGCACGACGGCGAGCGCCGCACGCGAGGCGCAGAAATCCGGCAGGTAGAACGAATCGGCGTCGGCGCGGAAACTGCCGCCTGGAGTGGCCACTGGCTTACCGGTTGACAGCTCGGGAGGAATGCTGGTGTGTCCGCTTGACTCATGAGCCGGTCGATGGGATCACGGCCGGAGTGTGCCGAAGAGCGAACTTTCCCGGGACGACGTGCACCCTCCCTGGAGGAGTCTCCGGGAGCATCGCCCCCCCGCGACAGCCGGTCTGAAGCAGGCGAAAAAGTCGCCCGGTTTCCGATGGACGCCCCGGCTAGTCCGCTCTGCGGCCGCAGCCCTATTCTATAGGGCTATCGGCCGGATGGGCCATCGCGCAGCTCCGAGACCCGCATCGCATGCCCGGGGGTGCTAGCCGGCGGTCGGCATGTGAAACTCGGCGCCGCCCCGGGCGTGTGGCCAGCGCTGCATGACGGACTTCTGCCGGGTATAGAACCGCACGCCCTCCTCGCCGTAGGCGTGCATGTCCCCGAACAGGCTGGCCTTCCAGCCCCCGAACCCGTGCCACGCCATGGGGACCGGAATCGGCACGTTGATCCCCACCATTCCGACCTGGACGCGCCGCGCGAACTCGCGCGCCACCGCACCATCGCGCGTGTAGCAGGCCACTCCGTTGGCGAGCGAATGGGCGTTCACCAGCTCGATGGCCTGCTCGAGGTCGGCCACCCGCACACAGCTCAACACCGGCCCGAAGATCTCCTCCCGATAGAGGGTCATCCCGGGCCGAACCTCATCGAACAGGGTGCCGCCGATGAAGAAACCGGCTTCATGGCCCGGCACCACGAGTCCCCGGCCGTCCACCAGCAGCTTTGCCCCCTCGCGCACGCCGCTGTCGATGCAACGCCGGATGCGCTCCAATGCCGCGCGCGTCACCACGGGCCCCATCTCCACCCCGGCCTCCATGCCAGGGCCGATCCTGAGCGCGCGTGTCCGCTCGGCAAGCCTCGGCACGATGTGCTCGGCCGCCTCACCCACCAGCACCGCCACGCTGACCGCCATGCAGCGCTCACCTGCCGAGCCATAGGCCGCCCCGATCAGTCCGTCGACCGCCTGATCCAGGTCGGCATCGGGCATCACGACCAGGTGATTCTTCGCTCCGCCGAGCGCCTGCACGCGCTTGCCGTGCTCCGCGCCGCTTCGAAACAGATCCCGGGCGACCGGCGTGGAGCCCACAAAACTGACGGCCCTGACGTCCGGGTGAACCAACAGTGCGGCGACCGCTTCCTTGTCGCCCTGAACGACATTGAACACGCCGTCGGGCAGGCCGGCCTGCCGCAGCAGGTCAGCCATGAGCAGCGAGGCCGACGGGTCGCGCTCGCTCGGCTTGAGGACAAAGGTGTTGCCCGCGGCGATGGCCAGTGGAAACATCCAACAGGGCACCATGCACGGAAAGTTGAATGGCGTGACGCCGACGACCACCCCGAGCGGCTGACGCATCGTCCAATTGTCGATGCCGGTGGAGACCTGATCGGTGAAATCCCCTTTCAGCAG
>JAKAFQ010000685.1 GCA_021817875.1 Pseudomonadota bacterium | reverse complement strand
CTGCGGCATACAACGCAGGCACCACCACGCAGATCCCGGGCCTCTTCGTAGCCAACACGGGCCGCCGGCGCATCAGCCGCAGGATTTCGATCGGAGGTCGGACGCTGCAGTATGAAAACAATTACGGCCGAGCAGCGGCAACGACTTGAAGATCTCTCGGCAGAAGGGCTTCTCAAGCTTCCCCTCGCGATCGCGGAAAAGGACGTTCACGTCACTGACTTGCTCAAGGCTTTGAGCGAGCTGGTGGTTGCACACGACGGCTTTAGAGATTTGGACAAACGACGCGAGGCCACACGAGTCGATGCCGGAATCGTGCTGGTCTTCGCAGGAGGCACCTGTCTTTCCAAGGCCCATCGGCTGATTGAGCGGATGTCAGAAGACATCGACATCAAGGTGCTGCTGAACTCTCCAGCTACGGACTTCCGCGCAAAATTCGGAAAGCGCTCTCGGCTTAAGGTCCTACACGAGAGTGTCCTCGGCGTTTTCCAGCAGCTTCAGTTACCCCTCATCGCAAAAGAGGCCCGCAAGAACCCGCACATTCGCGATCAGCACCGTTACTGCAGCATAGGAGCTGGCTACCAATCCGGCTACGAGGCGCACGCGAGTCTGCGCTCGGAGCTGCAACTCGAGCTTATCGAGCGGCCGCCGTTCTTGCCCTTCGAGAAGCGAACATTCGGATATCTCTACGAGGACCTGACGGGCCTGCCTAAAACCGTCGAGGTGTCGATCGACTGCATTTCTGTCAGTGAGACGGTCGCTGAGAAGGTGCTCTCCCTGCTTCGTCGCTGCGCCTGGAAATGGCGCGGCTATCAGGAGGCGGAGATGGATCGGGCGCTCGTTCGCCATGTTTACGACGTGGCGCAGATAGCCCAGAGCGCTTCCAGTACTCTGGGGCCGGCCCAGGAGATCTTTGCAGCGCTCGTGTCAAAGGATCGCGAGGAGTTTGAGGGACAAAACCCTGAGTTCGATGCCGACCCCGTGAAGGTCCTGAGGGAAACACTCGAGCAAGCGAGGATGCATTCCGAGCTTCAGGCTCGCTACGAAGACACACTGGTGCCGCTGGTTTACGGCTCCTCTGCCCCTTCTTATGCTCAGGCATTTTCTGTATTTGAGGACGTTGCAATGGACTTCTTGTCCTCGTGTGAGGCTGGAGAGACTGTGCGGGTCACCTGACCTCGAGCCTAAGAAGCGCCCAGAGGCGTCCAGAGGCGCCATCACGGCCCGTGAGGTGGCGCCCTGCATGACGGGCTAGTGAAAGCTATTCGGGGGCCCGCGCCTAGCGCCAATCCGTTTAGCTCGGCCCCTGAGCCCACCGCTGCTAGGCACACGTTCCTCGCTTGCTTGGGCATCTGCGTAGTAACACCCTTTGGGTGTGACTACGCCCATGACCAAGATGCATGTGCGTTAGCTCGTGGCGAGCCCCCCAACAGGCGCCCACCCCGAATTGCTCGTTTTTGAGGTTAACCCTCGGGATAGCCCCCACGGCGCACACTCGGCCGGAAAATGACCTCAAGGAGACCGGCTCCGTGGGTCAGCGCGCAGTCACATCCTTTGCCTCTCGTCCGCGCCCGCCCTTTAGTAGCGCACCAGCGCCGACCCCCAGGTGAACCCGCCACCGAAGGCCTCGAGCAGCATCAGCTGGCCACGCTGGATCTTCCCCGAGCGCACCCCGAAATCGAGCGCCAGCGGCACGGAGGCCGCCGAGGTATTGCCATGGTCCTGCACCGTGGTGATCACCCGCTCCATCGGCAGATCGAGCTTGCGGGCCGTCGCCTGGATGATGCGCAGATTGGCCTGGTGCGGCACCAGCCAGTCGAGCGCGGAGCGCTCCAGGTGATTGGCGAGGAGCGCCTCGTCGATGGACTTGCTCAGTGTGCTCACCGCGACCTTGAACACCTCGTTGCCGGTCATGGTGATCGCGCGGCGTGATCGCGAGGGATCCATGCCGCCGCCGCTGTAGAGCAAGTCCTTGTAGGCGCCGTCGGCATGCAGATGCGTCGAGAGAATGCCCGGCTGCTCCGAGGGCTCGAGCAACACCGCCCCAGCGCCGTCGGCAAACAGCACCGCCGTGGAGCGGTCCGTCCAGTCGGTGATGCGCGAGAGCGTCTCGGCGCCGATGGCGAGCGCGCGGCGGGCCTCCCCGGCGCGCACGAACTTGTCGGCGATCGCCAGCGCGTACATGAAGCCGCTGCAGGCGGTCTCGACGCTGAAGGCCGGCGCGCCGCGACAGCCGAGCCGCGCCTGCAGCAGCACGCCGCAGTTCGGGAAGGTCAGATCCGGCGTGGTCGTACCGAAGGCGATGAAATCGACGTCCTCGGGCCTGCAGTTGGCCGCCGCGAGTGCCGCGCGCACCGCCTGCTCGGCCAGATCGACCGTGGTCTGCCCCTCGGCGGCGATGTGTCGGCGCTCGATCCCGGTGCGCTCCCGGATCCACTGATCCGTGGTGTCCACCATCTTCTCGAGATCGGCGTTGGTGAGAACCTTCTCCGGCAGGTACGAGCCCGTGCCGGCGATGCGCGAGTAGATCAAGACGTCGAACCCCCAATGGAAGATGGCGCAGCGAGCGCCTGGGCAATGTGCGCGGTCAATCCATGACGCGCAGCGAGCGCGGCGGTGCTGACGGCCTTCGCGAAGGCGACCGGATCGGCTCTGCCATGGCTTTTTACCACGATCCCGCCCAGTCCGACCATGCACGCTCCGTTATAGCGGCGCGGGTCGAGGCTGCCCGCCACGCGCCGCAGCACCCCACGGGCCGCAAGCCCCGCGAGACGATTGCGCCAGGACGCGTGGAACTCACGGCGCATGCGCGTGGCGATCAGCGCCGCCACGCCCTCCATGGTCTTCAGCGCCACATTGCCGGTGAATCCGTCGGTCACCACCACATCGACGTCGCCGGAGAAGATGTCGTCGCCCTCGACG
>JAKAFQ010000066.1 GCA_021817875.1 Pseudomonadota bacterium | reverse complement strand
CCGAGGCCCTGCGCCCGCATCCGCTCGATGGCCGGAGTGATCACCCGGATCTCTTCCTCGCCGAGGTGTCCGCCCTCGCCGGCGTGCGGATTGAGGCCGCAGACCGCGATCCGCGGCCGCTCGATGCCCCACCCTGCGCGCAGGTCACGGTCGAGGACGGCCAGGGTCCGGCACAGCGACGCGACGGTCAGGGCGGCGCTCACCTCGCGCAGCGGCAGGTGGGTGGTCGCGAGCGCGACCCGCAGCGGACCATTCGAGAACAGCATGACCGGTGAGGCCCCGGTGCGCTCGGCGAAGAATTCGGTATGGCCGGTGAAGGGCATTCCGGCATCATTGATGACGCCCTTATGGACCGGTGCGGTGACGATGGCGGAGAACTCGCCGCTGAGGGCTCCGTCGCAGGCACGCTCGAGCAGACCGGTCACGTAGTGCGCATTGCGGATGTCGAGACGGCCGGCGGTGCTCGGGACGGGAAGCGGATGGTGCTCGAGCACGAGGGTTCCCGGCTCATGCCGGCGCGGAGCGCCGTCGTACGGTCGCAGCTGCACGCTCAAGCCGACTTGCCGCGCGCGCTGGGCCAGCAGCTCCCGGTCGCCGAGGCACACCAGTTCGCACTCGAACGGTCTCGAGGCGATCGCCAGGCACAGCTCGGGCCCCACTCCGGCGGGCTCGCCCGACGTCAAGGCAATGCGCGGGCCCACGGGCCAGGCGGCTCAACCGCTCAGGATCTTGACGTAGGCCTCGTCTCGCAGCCGCTGCAGCCACAGCTCGGTATCCTCGTCGGCCTTGCTGGCGCGGATGGCCTCCATCGCGTGCAGCCGCTTCATTTCCTGGGTTTCGTCGTAGTGCCGGCGGCCGAGCAGTTGCACGATGTGCCAGCCGTAGCGGGTCTGGAAGGGCTGGCTGATCTGGCCGACCTTCAGTTTGGCGATGGCGGCCGCGAATCGCGGCGTGTAGGCGCTCGGGCTTTGCCAGCCGAGATCCCCGCCTTGGGAAGCCGAGCCCGGATCCTGAGAGGTCGAGGCGGCCACGACGGCGAACTTGACCTTGCCGGCCAGGATATTGCGGCGGATCTGCTCGAGCCTCTGTCGCACCGTCGCGTTGTCCTGCAGCGCGTTCGGAATCAGCAGGATGTGACGCACGTGAACCTGCTCGATGATGTCCTTGTGCTCCTGGCGCCGGACCTTGTTGAGCTTGAATATGTGAAAGCCCGAGGGCGTGCGCAGCACCCCGCTCACTTCGCCTGGATGCAGGGTCGGAATGATGCGGGTCATGAACGTGGGCAGCTCGGTCCCCTTGCGCCAGCCGAGATCGCCGCCTTTGAGGGCATCGGAAGCGTTGGAGTAGGCGACCGCCAGGCCGGCGAAATTCTTCCCTTCCTTGGCCAGCCGGTCGACCTTGTCGGCGAGTCGCTGCGCGGTGGCGAGCTGGGTGGGTGTGGCGTTGGAAGGCACCGCAATGAGGATGTGCGAGACGTCATACGCGTCCTGCGCCGAAGGCTGTTTGGCTTGCCTCGCGAGGAACTGGTCGATTTCCCGCGGCGTGACCACTATGCGCTGCAGCACGTCCCGCTCCCTCAGCAGGCCGATGGTGAGCTGATCGCGCATCTGGCCGCGGTAGGTGGCGTAGTTGATCCCTTGCTGCGCCAGCGCGGTCGGCAGATCGGCGAAGGAGATGCCGTTGCGCGCGGCGACTTCCTGCAACGCCGAGTTCAGCGTGTCGTCCGAGATCGTGATGCCGTCGCGCCGCGCCTGTTCCAGCTGGACCCGCTCCAGGATCAGGCTGTTGAGCACCTGCTTGCGCAGCACGCTCTCGGCCGGCGGAGTGAGACCCTGGGCCCGCAGCTGCGCGGTGACTTCCCTGACGCGGTCATCGAGCTCGCTCTGCAGCACGACACCGTCGTTGACGATGGCGGCGATCCGGTCGAGCAGCACGCCCTGGGTGGACAGGTCGCGCGTCTGGGCCAGCGCCCGCCCGGGCAGCACCGCGGCGCCGAGCAGGGCGAGCGCGGCAAGCAGGCACAGCGTCCCGAGACGCCGTGGCGCCGGAGCCTGGCCTTCGGCTGCGGCGCCTGGGCGCGCCCGGGCGGCGCGAGAATGACGGGTCGGAACGAAGAAGGGAAACAGCCGCATGCGAATGAGTCCTCGATCTTAGGGGAGCGTCGCCGGTGCGTTCGGAGCCGCCTGAGTGTAGCTGGCCGTAGCGGATCCGGCGGGTGCAAATCCCGGAATGGTTTCGGACAGGAAGGCATCCGGCGCTGATCCGACACTGGCGAGCCCCGTGAGTTCCACCTGCAGATAGATGCCGGTGTCCTGTGCCCCGGTGCGCCCGCCGCCGAGAGTGGGCCGCACGGCCACGTACCGGCGGGCCCCGAGGCGCACGCTCCAGCAGCAGGCACGGTACTCGAAGCCGGCGAATCTCTCCAGTGCCTCATGGTCTTTCAGCGAGTAGATCCCTCGGGCAAAGAGCAGCCAGGAGTGCCCGATCGGCCAGGCGGCCGAGATTTCCGCCTGCTGTACGCCGCAGTTGCTCGCCAGGGGCGAGATCTGCGCGCAGCAGCCGCCCGCCAGGCTGGCGGCGGCGGTGACACAGGGGGAGGCCGCGAGGGCCGACTGCTGGATGGTGTTGCGCACGAAGCGGTAGCCGAGGTTGATCACGCGGTTGGCCGCCGGTCGATACTGGAGGGTGACGTCGGCGCGCTGCGCCTCGGAGGCCTGGGGATCCCACTGCAGATCGGCACGGGCGCTCCAGTGCCGGAACGCGGTGAGCGCGAGCTCGGCCACCAGGTCCGACCGGCCGATCGTGGGAACGACCTCGCCGGGCAGCGTCACGCGCGGGGTCTCGAAATAGAACTCCTCGCCGATCGTCGCGGCCAGGTATTGACGCCCATCGCGGTTGTTGAGCAGCCGGGCGGTGAGGGCGGCGTTGATCTGATTGGCGTCCCCGACCCGATCGGCGCCCACGTAACGGTTGGTGCGGAACAGCTCCACGGGCACGAGGTCCGGCAGGCCGGTATCGAAGATCGGCAGCGCGTGCCGGCCGGTGCTCTGATTGCGGTAGGGGACGTAGAGATACATCAGGCGCGGCTCGAGCGTGATCAGCTTCAGGCCGTGCCGGCCGACCGGGCGCTGCAGCCTCAGGCCGGTGTCCACGCTCGCGATCGGCAGGGTGCGCGAGGGGCTGCTCGGTTGTCCCGCCGCGGTGTGCGACAGCTCGTACTGGGTGGCGCGCCAGGCGATCGATGGGCGCACGTAGTAGCCCGGTCCGCCGAGATTGAGCGAGACGACGGGCTTGAAGTCGAATCGCCAGCCCGTGACCCCGGTGGCGTGGTCGGGGCGCTGGAAGTCCACCATTTCAGATTTGAAGCCGTAGCGCACGAGGTCGCCCGGGCCCCAGCCGTAATCGGCATCGATGTTCAGGTCGGGGACCCGGGAGTACGGACGGTCATTCAGCGGCAGGGTGCTGTCGATGGTCTGGAACTGCTGGGCCATGCCCTGGATGTTCCAATGCACGCTGCGGTACGAGAGCACGGCGCGGCGGTCGAGAAAGGCGGTGCTGGTGCCTTCGGGCCCGGAGGAAAAATCCTCGAAGTACGCCGTGTCGCTGACGTTCTCGCCGTCGAGCGTCAGGCGGAGCTGGTCGGGCAGTTCCGTGACGCTGCGCAGGCGGATGCGGCTGCGACTGCCGTGGTAGGCGCCGTCGTACGGCAGGTAGTCCCAGTCGAGCTCGCCGTGTCCGCGGTGGGTGAGGAAACGGAAATCACCGCCGATATCCGCGCCGCGCCGCTGATATTCGGTCGGCTGCAGGGTGAAGTCGGCATTCGGCGCGATATTCCAGTAAATCGGTGTGGAGATCTGGAAGCCACCGCGCGAGGTGTTGCCGAAAGTCGGGAACAGGAAGCCGCTCTTGCGCACGTTGCCGAGCGGAAACGACACCCACGGGAGGTAGAGGATCGGCACGCCGTGCAGGTCGATCCGGGCGTTCTCGGCGGTCCCGACCCGCCGGTGTGTGTCGAGCCTGATCCTGCCGGCGCGCAGCACCCACGCCGGCGGGATCTGCGGACAGGTGGTGAAGGCGACCCCCCGCAGCCGCAGCACGCCCTGGGGTGTCAGCTGCATCTGCCGGGCGGTGCCGCGGGCGGCGGGCCGCAGCAGCGAGAACTGCGCATCCTCGAACTGCGCGCCCTCGAGCGGGGAATAGCTGCCGCCCCGACCGGTGACGCGCAGCCGCGGGTCGCTGTAGCGGATCCCGCCGCGGGTCCGGATGATGTCGCGGTGGGTGTCATAGTCGATGCGCTGTGCCTGGATCTCGCGCTCGCCCTGGCGCAGCACCACGTGCCCTTCGAGCCGCACCTGCCCGTTTCGCCCGACCGAGGCGCGCTCGCTGCTGATATGGATCTTGCCGGCCGCCGAGAGCCTGCCGGCGGGTCCCGGCCGGGCGGGCGCGTGCGCGGGCGCTTCGGGGTGAGCGGCGTCGGAGCGCTTCGGGTTCTGGCAGGTGCAGCGTCCCGTCGCGAGCGCCGCATGTGAAGCGACGCCGCCGAAGGACAGCAGGGCGCTCCAGAGCACGCCGCGGAGCCGCTGTCTCAGACCCGGGCGATTGCCTTGCCCCGAGCCTCGCACCGATGCCGGGCACGCAGCGTTGCCCAGAGATCGGGACGGGCAAGCCGCGCAACGCGGCAGCGGGCGATGGGCGGGGCAAGCCATGGGCGAGTGTTTTCCTTCCGCATCAGAGACGGGGCCGATGGCATCCGGGTGCCGCGGCTCCTCCCTCGTGTACCGAGAGTACACATGGGTCGTCGCGCCTCGCCCGGACGAGAAATGAGCCACCGTCGCGAGTGCGCGGGGTAAGACAGAGGCTCCCTGACGCGGCATGAGGGGGCCCATTATAATGGCGTGATTCGAATCCCGTGGGCCTACCCGATGCATGATCAGGATGAGCGGCTCGCGCTGCTGACGGGTTGGCTGTCGCGCGAGCTCGGTCTGCCGGTGCGGCGCATCGAGCCGGCCTCCAGCGATGCGAGCTTCAGGCGTTACTTCAGGGCCGTCTGCGGCGAGCGGACGTTCGTCATCATGGACGCCCCGCCTGCCAAGGAGACCGTTCGCCCCTACCTGCAGGTCACCGGCCTGCTCGAGCCGCTGGGGGTGCACGTGCCGCACGTGTACGAGGCGGACGTCGATCGCGGCCTGCTGCTGCTCGAGGACCTGGGCAGTACACCCTACCTGGCCCGGCTCGCCACGGGAGAAGCGCAGCGCCTGTATGACGAGGCGCTGCGCACGCTCGCGCGGATCCAGGCGCATGGCGCGGAGGCGGCGCAGCAGCTCGCGCCCTACGATCGCGAACCGCTGCTGCGCGAGTTGGCGCTGATGCCCGAATGGTTCCTCGAGCGGCACCTGGCGCTCGAGCCGTCGGCGTCCGAACGGCGGGTGCTGCAGGCGGCATTCGAGTTCCTGATCGCCGAGGCGCTCGAGCAGCCGCAGGTGTTCGTCCACCGCGACTACCATTCGCGCAATCTCATGGTGACCGTGGAACGCAACCCCGGGGTGATCGATTTCCAGGATGCGCTGCGCGGCCCCGTCGGTTACGACCTGGTCTCGCTGCTCGAGGACTGTTACATCTCCTGGCCGCGCGAGCGGGTGGTCGGCTGGGTGCGCGCCTACCGCGAGCGGCTCGCGTCCGAGGCAG
Source organism: Pseudomonadota bacterium (assembly GCA_021817875.1). Next base: position 6,510 of record JAKAFQ010000066.1, on the reverse strand, counting down.
GCCCGGCCGGCGCCGATGCGCGGCAGTTCCTGCGCTGGTTCGATCTGATCGGCGTGCAGCGGCACCTGAAGGTCCTCGGGATATTCGCGCGGTTGTGGTATCGCGACGGCAAGAGCGGTTATCTGCGCGATCTGCCGCTGACTCTGCGCTACGTGCGCGATACCTGCGCCCGCTACGCCGAGCTCGGCGAGTTGTCGGATTTTCTCGAGCGGCGGGTCGCGGCCGAACTGCCGCGCGCCAACGAGCGGGCGGCGGCCGAGGCGATGCGGGCGTCGTGAGCGGACTGAGGCGGCCCGCGCGAGCGATGCTGTTGGCGGCGGGCCGCGGCGAGCGGCTGCGGCCGATCACCGATACCCTGCCGAAGCCGCTGGTGCCCGTCGCGGGCAAGCCGCTCATCGTCTATCACCTGGAGGCGCTGGCGCGGGCCGGCGTGCGCGAGGTGGTCATCAACCTGTCGTGGCTGGGCGGGCACATCCGGGCGGCATTGGGCGGCGGCGAGCGTTACGGGCTGCACATCGGTTACAGCGAGGAAGGTCCCGAGCCGCTCGAGACCGGCGGCGGTATTTTCCGGGCGCTGCCCCTGCTCGGGCCGGCGCCTTTCCTGGTCGTCAATGCCGATATCTGGACGGACATGGATTTCAGCCAGCGGGTCGCGTTGGAAGACGATGCGGACGCGCGGATCGTGCTCGCGCCGAATCCGCCGCACCATCCGCACGGTGACTTCGGTGTCGAGGGCGAGGTGGTGGTGGAGCGGTCTTCCGAGCGCTTCACCTACACCGGTGTCGGACTCTATCGGCCGGAGTTTTTCTCCGGCTGCCGCCCGGGAAAATTTCCGCTGCTGCCGCTGCTGCAGCGGGCGATCGGCGCGCGGCGCCTGCGCGGCGAGGTCTTTCGGGGCGAGTGGCACGATGCCGGCTCGCCGCAGCGGCTCGCCTGGCTCGATGCCCGGGTGCGCGCGAGGGGCGGTGCGCCCGCGGCGCGCTAGAGGCCGGCCCCGCACGGACGGATCCCACGGCCGCGAGGGATATTAGAGATCCGGCGCCGGGATCCGTACAATGCCGTCATGCCCGAACTCAAAGACATCCCGGTCGTCGCGGCATCCACGGCGGCGCGAAGTGGCGAGAAATACGTTACGACTCAAGGGTTTACGGCCATACGGGATGGCGTCAAGGCTGCCACCGCGGCAGGCCCGGCGATGGGACTGCGCAAGCCCGCATGGCTGCGGGCCAAGGCGCCGTCGGGGGCGGGATTCCAGGCGGTGCAGGGGATCGTCCGGGAGCATCGCCTCGCCACCGTGTGCGAGGAAGCCAAGTGCCCGAACATGGGAGAGTGCTGGAACGCCGGCACCGCCACCCTCATGCTCATGGGCGCGGTCTGCACGCGCGCCTGCCGTTTCTGCTCGGTGGATACCGGCAATCCACGCGGGTGGCTCGATCCCGACGAGCCGGAGAACGCGGCCCGCACCGTGGAGCTGATGAAGCTCAAGTACGTGGTGTTGACCTCGGTCGATCGTGACGACCTGGCTGACGGCGGCGCCCGCCATTACGCCGAGTGCATCCGCGCGGTCAAGCGCCGCAACCCGGCCACCGCGGTCGAAGCGCTGACGCCGGACTTTCAGGGAGTGCTGGCGGATGTCGAGACGGTCGTCGACTCCGGCCTCGATGTGTTCGCGCAGAACATCGAGACCGTGCGGCGTCTGACTCATCCGGTGCGCGATCCCCGCGCCGGCTACGAGCAGACGCTCGAAGTCCTGGCGCACGGCAAGCGCCATCGACCCGGCGTGCTCAGCAAGAGCAGCCTGATGCTCGGCATCGGCGAAACCGACGCGGAGATCGAGCAGACGCTGCGCGATCTGCGCGCCGTCGGAGTCGATATCATCACCCTGGGTCAATACCTGCGTCCCACGGTGAACCATCTGCCGGTGCAGCGCTTCGTCACTCCGGGGCAGTTCGATCGCTACCGGGAGAGTGCCCTGGAGTTGGGTTTCCTGGAGTGTGTCTCCGGACCGCTGGTGCGCTCCAGTTATCGCGCCGAGCAGGCGCTCAACCGCAACAACGCCGGCCTCGACAATTCCGGTCTCGCCGGCCCGGGCTAGACCCGTGCGGCCGCTCACCGGCAACCCGGCCGGGGTATCGGGGCGCCCGGCGGAGGAGCGTCCGGGTGTCCCGGTGGATTCCCTGCCGACACCGACGGTGCGCCGCCTCGGTCTGCAGCAGTACGAGCCGACGTGGCGGGCGATGCAGCGCTTCACCGATGAGCGCACGGCGCGCACGCCCGACGAGGTGTGGCTGCTCGAGCATCCGCCGGTGTTCACCCTTGGAATGAACGCGAGCGAGGCGCACGTGCTTTCCCCTGGCGATATTCCCGTGGTGCGGATCGATCGCGGCGGCCAGGTCACCTATCACGGTCCGGGACAGCTCGTGGTGTATGCGCTGGTCGACCTCCGGCGCGCCGGATTGGGTGTGCGCGATCTGGTGACGGCGCTGGAGCGTGCCGTGATCGATTACACGGCGATGCTCGGGCTCGCGGCGCAATGCCGTCGCGAGGCGCCGGGCGTGTATGTCGAGGGGAGAAAACTGGCGAGCGTCGGCATACGCGTACGGCGGGGAGCGAGTTATCACGGAATCGCGATGAACGTGGTCAACGACCTCGGGCCGTTCGAGCGGATCAACCCCTGCGGCTATCCGGGACTGACGATGACCCGGCTCGTCGACCTGTGCGGCGTCGATTCGATCGCCGCGGCGCAGGAAGGGCTGCTGCCGCACGTGCTGCGGCGCCTGTACGCGGCCGATTGCGTCTGATCGGCCTGCCGCCGCGGGGCGGGCGGGCCTTGCGGCAGCGCCCCATCGGCTGGAGTGCCGCGCGCCGCTCAGATCAACATCATGACGCCCTCGCAGGCCTTGAGGTCCGCGGCCAGCGCCTCGACCTGCTCGCGGCTTTCGGCGAGGATGGTGTAGGAGATCGACAGGAAGTTACCGCTGCCGCTCAGGCGCTCGCTGATCCGCTCGGCCTCGAGCAGCGGCACGTGCCGCAGCACTGTGGCGTGCACCCTGGCGCGGAATTCGTCCGAGGGGCGGCCGATCACCTTGATCGGATAGTCGGTCGGAAAGTTGAGCAGGGACTCGTTCACCACGGCTGGTCCTGAAGCTCGCGCTTCCAGCACTGGAATGCCTCGTGGACGCGTTGCCACACGGCGCCGGGCCGGCCATCGCCCACGGGCCGGTCATCGAGACGTGTCACCGGCTGCACCTCGCGCGTGGCGGCCGAGATCCAGATCTCCTCGGCGCCGCGCAACTCGGTCTCGCTGACCGGCGCCGGGCGCCACGGCACCCCGGCGCGCGCCGCCAGTTCTTCCACCACCGTGCGGGTGGTGCTCGGAAGGATGGCCGGGGAGTTCGGCGGGGTGCGCAGCTCGCCGCCGATCACGGCATGCACCGCGGATGCGGACGCGTCGGTCAGCTGTCCGTCGCGCAGGAGAATGGTCTCCGCCGCGCCGGCATCCACCGCCAGCTGGCGCAGCAGCACGTTGGCGAGCAGCGCCGTGGACTTGATGTCGCAGCGGGCCCAGCGGGTATCGGCGGCCGTCACGCAGGCGAGTCCTTGCTCCAGCACGGCGGGCGGCGTCGCCGGCAGCGGCGCGCAGAAGGAGAAAATGGTGCGCCGGATGTCCGGAAGCGGAGCGTGAGTGCGGCTGCTCTCGGCTCCCCGGCTCACCTGCCAGTACAGGTACTGGTCGCCGCCGCCGTTGCGCTCGATGAGGGTCGAGAACATCTGCCGCCACTGCTGCCGCGAGAGCGGGTCGCGCATGCGCAGCTCGGCCAGGCTGCGCGTGAGGCGCGCGCAATGCGCCTCCAGGCGGAACGGCCGGCCGCCGTAGACGGGCATCACCTCGTACACGCCGTCGCCGAACAGAAACCCCCGGTCGAGCGGCGAGATGCGCGCTTCGCCGATCGGCAGATAGTCGCCGTCGAGGTAACAGATCGGGAACGGAGCGGCCATGGGACTGCCTGCCGGATCAGAGGCTCTCTAGCGCGCGAACCACAGCCGGATGTCATCCGAGACGCGCGTCAGCAACCCGCCCTCGGGCACCGGGGCCAGAGTGACGACCGGTATGCGCTTGACCACCTGCCCGCCGCCGTCGGTGACGATTTCCGTGCCGACCACCGCGCCCGCGGCGAGCGGCGCCTCGAGCGGCCAGCCGTTCCACTGAATGCGCGTCGAGAGCTGCGCATCGCGGCCGTTGGGCTCGGTGACGTACGCCGTGTCTGCCGTGCCGACGGGCACGTAGCCCGCCGCTGAATCGTACACGCGGGGCCGCACGATGGGCGCCCGCGCGGTGGCGACCTGCTCGGTCCGGTAGAAGCTGTAGCCGTAATTGAGCAGCGCCTCGCTGTCTCTCAAGCGCGCGTTCCAGCTCGGCGCGCCGAGCACGACCGAAATCAGGCGCATGCCGTGGCGCACCGCCGAGGCGATCAGGCAGTAACCGGCGGCCTTCGTGTAACCGGTCTTCAGTCCGTCCACCGACGGGTCGGTCCACAACAGCGTGACGCGGTTGCGCTGGGTGATGTGATCCCAGGTGAATTTCTTGATCTTGAAGATGGGGTAATACTGCGGGAAGTCGCGGATGATCGCCGCGGTGAGCGTCGCGAGGTCGCGGGCCGTGGTGTGATGGTCGGGCACGGGCAGGCCGTTGACGTCCGCGTAGTGAGTCGAGTGCAGGCCGAGCCGTGCCGCGTACTCGTTCATCAGCGCGACGAAGCCGGCCCGGGTGCCGCCGACCCGCTGCGCGAGCGCCACGGCGGCGTCGTTACCCGAGTCGACGATCAGACCCTTCAGCAGGTCGATCACCGGGATCTGGGTGCCCGGGTTGATGAACATGCGCGAGCCGCCGGTGCGCCAGGCCGCCTTGCTGATGTTCACCGGCGAATCGAGCGTCAGTTGCCCGTCCTTCAGCGCCGAGAACACGATGTAGGCGGTCATGAGCTTGGTGAGACTGGCCATCGGCCGTTGCTCATCGGGATTCTTCGCCGCCAGGACTTTTCCGGTATCGAAGTCGACGAGGATGTACGAGGCGGCATTGAGCGCCGGGGGCGGGGGCACCGGGACCGGGACGGTGACGGCGCGGGCGCTCGGGGCGAGCGCGCTCAGCACAGGCAGCGCGAAGGCCGCCAGCGCGGCGACGGCAGACGAGCGGGGCATCTCGGATAGTCCTCCAGATTGAGTGGGGCGGCGGGCGCGCAGGATAAGATCACGCCCGCGGCGGATAGTTCTTCGGCCGGTGGGCGTCATGGCTCGACCAGCCGCGCGCCCGGATAGCCGAGGGCCGTGAGCCGGGCGGCCAGCCGGTCGAATTGGGGCACATCGCGAATGGGACCGACCCGCACGCGGTAGAGCCGCCCGCCGGTCACCGCCGGAGAGAGAATGAATACATCGGGAATTCCGCCGGCCCGCAGCCGGGTGAAGACCCGTTCGGCATTGGCCGGCACGGCGAACGCACCGACCTGCACATACAGCAACGGGCCCGCCCCCGGCACGGCGCTCGCGAGGCTTTCGGGGCGATCCGGCGCGAGGGCCTGCACCCGCACCAGGGCGGTGCCGGTGCCGAGCATTCCCAGCTTGGCGGCGGCCAGATACGACAGATCGATCAGCCGATGCGCCACGAACGGCCCGCGGTCGTTCACCTTCACGATGACGCTGCGGCCGTTGCTCAGATCCGTCACGCGCACGAAGGTCGGCAGCGGCAGCACCTTGTTGGCCGCGGTCATGGCGTACATGTTGTACCGATCGCCATCCGCGGTGTACTGGCCGTCGAACGTCGGTCCGTACCAGGAAGCGACGCCGATGACGTCATAACCGGCCGCGCTGGAGAGCACATCGTAGCGCCTGCCGTCGATCTCATAGAACGGAGGGTTGCCGCGCGGCGCGGGTGGCAGATAGTGCGGAACGGCATTCGGGATCGTGCGCCAGTCAGCCGGCAGCGGCGGCAGGCCGGTGGGCGCCGCCGGCCGTTGCCGGGTGGTGGCGCAGCCCGCGAGCAGCACCGCCGCCATGCAGGCCGCGCCGAGCAGCGCCGCCGCTCTCACCTGTGCGGATCCGCGGCGCTGGCCATCGTGCTGCGCGCCGAGTGCACCTGCTGCGCGATGGCCTGCGCCAGGTCGTTGACCGCCATGGCGTACAGTGCGCTGTCGTTGTAGCTGAGGATCACCCGGAAGTTGTGGAAACCGGCGCGGTAGACCGGTCCGGAGCGCTCATCGGCGAGCAGCAGCGTCACCGGCGTGCCGGCCGGCAGGCCGCTGTCGACCCGCGCACCCTGCTGCGCCAGGGCGCCGATCGTGCGGTCGAGCGCCAGATCATGCGGATCGACCCGGAAGGTCGCACCCGGCGCGACGGTGACCGGGGCGAGGACGGCTCCGCCCGGCTGCCAGCCGTGCGCCCGCAGGTAATGGGCGACACTGGCGAAAATGTCGCTCCAGTCGCTGAACAGATTGGGCGCGCCCCCATGGGTGCTGA
>JAKAFQ010000684.1 GCA_021817875.1 Pseudomonadota bacterium | reverse complement strand
GCTCTTCCGATCTGGTCCTGGAAGAAACCGGCGTACGGGTCACCGGTACCCGCTACGATTCCTCGCAGCCGTGGCCCTTCCCGGCCTCGCTGATGCTCGGATTTCACGCCCAGGCGCTCGCCGACCCGGTGCGTACCGGCGGCGAGCTCGAAGATGCCCGGTGGCTTTCCCGCGCAGACGTCCTCGGCGGCGCCGTGAGCCTTCCCCCCACCCATTCGATTTCGCGCCGGCTCATCGATGCCTGGCTGAGGAGCCGCTGATGTGCCTGCTGGTGCTCGCCTGGAACGTGCACCCGCGCTTCCGGCTGATCGTTGCCGCCAATCGGGACGAGTATCACGACCGGCCCGCGGAGCCACTGCGCCACTGGCCCTCGCCCGAGGAAATGCTGGCGGGCCGCGACCTGCGCGCCGGCGGCACGTGGCTCGGGGTCGATCGGCGCCGCCGCTTCGGTGTCGTCACCAACTACCGCGATCCGCGGCCCGCGCCCGATACCGCGCCATCCCGCGGCGGCTTGATTCCCGGATTTCTGGGCCAGGCCGGCGGCCCGGGCGAGTATCTGTCGGGGCTCGAGCCCGCCGCGGGCGATTACGGCGGATTCAACCTGCTGCTCGCCGACGGGGCGTCGCTCTGGTACGGCTCCAATCGCAGCACGCCTTTTGCCCGGGAGCTCGCGCCGGGCGTGTACGGCCTGTCGAACGAGCGGCTGGATACGCCCTGGCCGAAATTGCAGCGGGTGCGCGCGGGTTTCCAGGCCTGGCTGGGCGCCAACGCCGCAGCTGAGCAGCGCCGCAGCCGGATCAGCCTCACCGACAGCCGGCATGTGAAGCCCGCGTTGGACCGGGTCGCCGCCCGGAATGCCGGCGGCCCAACCCGGGAGGACATCGCGCCACTGTTCTCGCTGCTCGAGGACCGCAGGCCGGCCGCCGAGGCCGAGGGGTCGCTCCCCGGCGGTCCGCCGCAGTGGGAGCGGGCGCTCTCGGCACCTTTCGTCGAGCACCCGCAATACGGCACACGCTGTTCCACCGTGGTGCTGATCGATTCCAGCGGCAGCCTGCTGTTCGCCGAACGGCGTTTCGACCGCCACGGCCGGTGCGCCGGCGAGAGCGCCTACCGGTTGCGCGCACGGGAGTGGCCGCAGCGAGCGTGACCCGTGCCGCTGAAACCGCCCCCGCGTGCGGACCGCCGGGAAAGACTACAATCGCTGCATTCATGGACATTTTTTGGGTTCGCGAATCTAGATGGCGAATAGCAGTTCGTTACGCGGGCCCGGCTCTGCGCAGCCTCGTACGCGCTCGTTTTGCTCTTCGTCAGCCCCCTGGCACGCGCCACCATCGCGGTGGTCCTCCACGGGGTCGGCGGCCCGTTGCGAACCAATGTGCTGGCCTATCTGAGCTTCGAGCGCTACAGACACAGCAAGCACCTCAGCGCCGATACCATCGAGCGGTTCGAGAACCGGGTGGATGAGGAGGTACGTTCGGCACTGGAGCCCTTCGGGTATTTCCAGCCGACCGTGCGGCTGCGCGTGAGGCAGAGCGGTCCCGGAGACTGGCGAGTCGTCCTGCACATCGAGCCGGGCCCGCCGGTGATCCTGCGCAGGGTCGACGTACGGCTGGTGGGCGCCGGGGCGGCCGACCCACTGTTCACGCGCATCACCTCGCACGCGCCGTTTCACTCCGGAGAGCAGCTGGACGAGGCGGCCTACGAGCAGTTCAAGAGCGCGCTGCTGCATACCGCCGCGACGTATGGCTACCTCGATGCGCGGCTCAGCCGTCATCAGCTGCTCGTCGACCCGAAGGCGCGCTCGGCCAGCATTCTGCTGACGCTTCAGACCGGCATGCGCTACCGGTTTGGCGCGACCACGATCGACCAGCATGCCGTCAGGCCGGGGCTGGTGCGCCGCTATCTGCGCTATCGGCAGGATCGCCCCTTCGATCTGACCCGGTTGCTGCGCACCCAGTTCGCGCTGGACAATTCCGGGTATTTCTCCCATCTGGAGGTGCTGCCGGGCACTCCCGACACGGTCCATCACACGGTGCCGGTGCACATCGAGGCCGATGCCAGCCGCCCGAACGTCTACTCGCTGGCGGCCGGCTACGAAACCGATACCGGGCCGCGCGCGATCCTCAGCTGGCAGGACCGCAGGGTCAACTCCGCGGGCCACCGGATGAGCGTCGATCTGCAGGTGGCGAAACTGATCAAGTACAGCCTGCAGAGCCGCTACGTGATACCCATCGGAGATCCGGCCACCGAGAACCTGACACTCGCAGCCAGCGTCGAGCAGCGCCAGCTCGCGGCCATCAATACCCGCACGATGACCATCGGTCCCAGTCTCACCCGGGTCACCGGCCGCTGGCAGACCGTCTGGTTCATCAACGCCGTGCATGCCACCGGCTCGGTGCCCGGAACCCTGTGCGAACAGCCGGCGAACGTCGGGTCCACCAGCGCCGTATGTCCCGACCTGCCGTATACGAGGCTCGCAGGCGTCGTCGCCAGCGTCGGCAACAGCAACATGCTGGTTCCGGGCGTGGACATCACCTCGGTGCCGACCGGCTATTTCGGCGAGCCGATCTTCCAGCATGGGGTGTTCATCGAGCTGCGCGGCTCGCATGGCACGCTCGGTTCCGGTGCGGATTTCATCCAGATCCACATCGAGCTCGAGCGGGTGTTCCGGCTGGCGCCAAAGTGGCACCTGCTGCTGCGCAACGAGTTCGGCGCCACCGCCGCGTCCCATTTCGACAGAATCCCGCCGGTGATGCGCTTTTTCGCCGGAGGCGAGGGCAGTGTGCGCGGATTCGAATACAACTCATTGAGCCCCGCGCAGACGTTCTATGCCGAGCAGAGCAACCTGCCCTGTCGGAACGGCACGATCGTCAGCCCGGGCGGCGGTAACGGCAAGACCGTCTACCGCGGTCCGTCCTC
>JAKAFQ010000683.1 GCA_021817875.1 Pseudomonadota bacterium | reverse complement strand
GGTTGCGGCTCGTCTGGCAGCCGGCGAGCGCGAGCGCGCCGAGCAGCGCGGCGCCGAGCGCCGCTGCGCTCCGCGGGGGTCGGGTCATCGGGATCTCACGCGGCATGGGCCTGCTTTCCTTCGCTCGAGGGGCGGTCGCGGATGACGCTGATCGGCATGCGGATGCGAAAGTGCGCCCCGGGGTATTCGCCGTCGATGATCTGCACGGTGCCGCCGTGCGCGGTCACGAACTCCATCACCACCGACAGCCCGATCCCGGTGCCCTTGATCGAGATGCTGTTGGCCGCCCGCCCGGTGTAGAACGCCCGGAACACATGCTCGCGCTCCTCGGCCGGGATGCCCGGGCCGGTGTCGGCGACATCGAGCACCAGGTGGCGCTCCTGCGCCCGCGCCCGGATGTGGATCAGGCCGCCGCGCGGGGAGTACTTCACGGCGTTCGACACCAGGTTCTCGAGGATCAGGCGGATCTTGCCGCGGTCGGCCACCAGTGTCACGTCCTCGATCTGCACATCGAGGCGCATGCGCTGGGAGAGCACGGTGAGCTGCTGGCTCTCGAGCACCTGCTTGACGAGCGGGCGCAGCCGGAACTCGCTCGCCTCGATGCCGACCGTCGAGCTCTGCCAGGCGCTGAAGGACAGCAGGTTCTCGATCATCCGCTGCAGCTGGATGCCGTTGTCGCGCAGGATCGCGGTCACCTCGCGCTGGCTCGGATCGAGCGTGCCCACCGCCCCGTCCATCAGCAGCTCGGTGCCCTCGCGGATGTTGGCGAGCGGGGTTTTCAGCTCGTGGGACATGTGGCGCAGGAACCGGTCGCGCTCCTCGTTGAGCTCGAGCAGCCTCTGGCGCAGCCACTCGAGCTGTGTGCCCAGGCGCTCGAGGTCGTGCGGGCCGCTCACGGCGATTGGCTGGTGCAGGCTGCCGTGGCCGAGATCGCGGATCGCCCGGTCGATCTGGCGCAGCGGCCGGCCCACCATCAGCGTCAGCAGGTAGATCGCGAGCAGCGTCAGCGGCAGCAGCAGCGCCGCCTGCCAGAACAGCCGCTCGCGCGCCCGGTGGGTGAGCCGCTGCAGCAGGGCCACCTCGGTGTCGATGTGCTGGTTGCTCTGCTGCGCGGTGCGATCGACCAGGGCGCCGAGCTGCGCGAAGCGCTTGGAGAACTGCGCGGCGTGCGCCGCGGCGATGCCGGGCGGGGTGCTCAGGACCCGCTGGCGCAGCTGCGCCTGCAGCACCGCGAGCTCGCCCAGCGTCTGACGCATCGGCGCGGTGGCGTGCTGCTCGAGCTCCCCGCGGGTCGCCGAGAGCGCCGCATCGTGCTGCTGATACAGCGTCAGCAGCTTCGGATCGTCGAGCACGTCGTACAGGCGCGAGGTGCGGTCGAGCGAGTCGATCTCGCTGAACAGTTGCTGGCTCTCGCGCGCGGCGGTGACGCCGGCGAGCACGATGTGCTGGCCCCGGGAGGACAGCTCGCGGATCTGCAGCGCCGCCGTGACGATCGCCACCAGCAGCGGCAGCGCGAGCAGCGCCAGGCCGAGAAGCATCAGGCCGCTCAACGACTTGGGGCGGATCCAGCGCATGGGCGCGATTGTACGCTTCCGCCGCCGGCTTCAGCTCCAGGGCTCGCGCAGCTGGCGCTCCTCCCAGGCGAGGGCGGTGCGCACGATGGTATCCAGGTCATCGAGCTTCGGCGTCCAGCCGAGGCGGCGGCGGATGCGCTCGGCCTCGGCCACCAGCGCCGGCGGATCGCCGGGGCGGCGCGGCTCCTCGCGTACCGTGAGGCGCCGGCCCGAGACCCGCTCGACGCTCTGGATCACTTCCCGGACGCTGTACCCGTGTCCGTAGCCGACGTTGAGCACCGTGGAGTCCCCGCCCGAGCGCAGGTAATCGAGCGCATCGAGGTGCGCGCTCGCGAGGTCCTGCACGTGGATGTAGTCGCGCACGCCGGTGCCGTCGGCCGTGGGGTAGTCGGTGCCGAAGATCGAGATGAACGGCCGCTTGCCGACGGCGTGCTGGCAGGCGACTTTGATGAGCAGCGTCGCGTTCGGGGTCGCCTGGCCCACCCGGCACTCGGTGTCCGAGCCGGCGACGTTGAAGTAGCGCAGCGCCACGTGCCGCAGGCCGGAGGCGCCCGAGACGTCCCGCAGCATCCACTCCGACATCAGCTTCGAGGTGCCGTAGGGGTTGATCGGGGCGGTGGGTGTGTCCTCGGAGGCCACCCCGCTCGAGGGGGTGCCGTACACCGCGGCGGTGGAGGAGAACACGACGTGGCGCACGCCGGCCTCGAGGCAGCACTCGAGCAGCGTGCGGGTCGAGCAGGTGTTGTTGCCGTAGTACTTCAGCGGCTCCCCGACCGACTCCGGTACGATGGTATAGGCGGCGAAGTGCATCACGGTGTCGACCTGGTGGGCGCGCAGCGCCTCGAGCACGGTGTCCCGATCGCCCACTTTCCCGACGATGAGCGGCGCATCGAGCACCGCCTGGCGGAAGCCGCGCGAGAGGTCATCGAGCACGACGACGCGCTCTGCGCGGGCGCGCAGCTGCAGCAGCACGTGGCTGCCGATGTAGCCGGCGCCGCCGGTGACGAGGATGCTCGAGTGTGTCATGTGCGAAAGATGTCCTGGAAACCGCCCAGCCCGTCATCATAAACGAATCATGGTCCGCCCAAGTCGTCCGCCGCGCCGCCCGAGCCGCGCCCCCGCCCAGCCCTTCGCCGGCCTCGCGCCCGAGCGGGTGCTCGATGCCGCCGACGCCGCCGGGCTCGAGCCCGACGGGCGGCTCTTTGCCCTGAACAGCTACGAGAACCGCGTCTACCAGGTGGGCGTGGCGCAGGGGTTTCTCGTGCTCAAGTTCTATCGGCCGGGGCGCTGGAGCGATGCGCAGATCCTCGAGGAGCACGCCTTCACCGCCGAGCTCGCCAGATCGG
>JAKAFQ010000682.1 GCA_021817875.1 Pseudomonadota bacterium | reverse complement strand
CGTCGACAAAGCGTATGTCGCCTCGCAGCGCTCGCGCATGTACGGGGCGGAACTCAGCCTGATCACGGATCGATCGCGGCCGCTGAGCGGCATGATCTCCTACGTCTGGTCGCGGGCCGAGGACCGGATCGCCGGTGTGTGGCTGCCTCGGGCCTGGGACGAGCCGAACGCCGTCAAGATCAACGCCTTGTGGCGTCACCTGCCGTTCACCGCCGCCGGATCGCTCATCTGGCACAGCGGCTGGCCGTACACTCCGTTGCTCGTCTCGAACAGCAGCTGGACCGATCCGGCGGCAACGCGGCTCGCCTTTGGACGGATCAACAGCGCCCGTCTGGGCAACTTTTTCACGCTCGACGTTCGCCTCGGCTGGCAACATCCGCTCGGCCGGGGGATATTCCAGGCGTTCCTCGACGTGTACGATCTGACCGGCTCGGCGAGCACCTGCTGTCACAGCTACGCGGTGATTCGTTCGCCGGTCGGCGTGTATACCCTGGTCGAACGCAACTCCCCCTGGCTGGACATCACGCCGATCCTCGGCGTTCGCTGGCACTTTTGACTCCCTGGCGGCTGGCGCGGCGCCCGCGCCACGAGCGCCCCGGGTGTGTCCGATGTCAGATGGGAGTCATGCCGACGGAGGCCTCCGGAGCAGCCGGCCCCGACTGACGCGCTTCCCGGCGTGCGCTTCGTCCGCGCCGGGCGCGGTGGCGCAAATCCGCGACAATTCCGCTGGAAAAGCCGCTCCGACGTCAACGGCTCGGTCCGATCCCGGTTTTCGCCGGCCGACCGGCCCTCGGAACGTCCCTGTCTGGCGACAGCTGCACGGCCGGCCGATTGATCCGGTGCGCACCACCCGTCTCACCACCATGGCGAACGACGAGCGGTCGTTCGCGTAGCGGACTGATGTCGCATCGAGGAGACCGGTGGAACATGAAACAATGCTTGGCGGGTTGGGACCGACCGGAAGGCGCATTCAATGCGCAGAAGATCCTCGGAACGCGCCGCGCGGGCGCACCGGCGGTCAAAGTCTGTATCTATTCGCACGACACGTTCGGACTCGGCCATCTGCGCCGCAATCTGGCGATCGCCGATCAGCTGCTGAGCAGCGGCGAGCGCTTCGATGTCTGGCTGCTCACCGGCTCGCCGGTCATCCGGCAGTGGAACCTGCCGGCACGGCTGCATGTGCAGCCGCTGCCGCCGGTGGTCAAGACCGGCGCCGAGCGTTACGCGGCGCGCGCTCCGGGCCAACTGTTCGGACTGACCAAGGGATACCGCGAGGCGCTCATCGTCAAGCTCGTCGAGGAGCAGCGCCCGGACGTGCTGCTGGTCGATCACGCTCCCGCCGGCATGAATGGCGAGCTGCTCTCGACGCTGGCGCTGATCCGCAATGAGCTGCCGGCGACGCGCACGGTGCTGGGCCTGCGGGACATTCTCGACAGCCCGGAGAAGGTGCGCGAAACCTGGCGGGAACAGGACATCTATGCGCTGATCGATCACGCCTACGACGATCTGTTCGTGTACGGCAGCGAGCGGCTGTTCGACGTCGTGGCGGGGTATGGCATGCCGGCTGCGCTCGCGCGGCGGGTAAAGTACTGTGGATACGTCGTGGGTCGCAGCCGTTTCGAACAGCTGCAGGGCGTCGCAAGCGGCACGGTCTGCTGGGACTGGCGGCGCGCCGCCGGACGGCCGGTGGTGCTGGTGACCGGCGGCGGGGGCGGCGACGGCTATTTTCTGATGGACGCCTATCTTCAGGGACTGGGCCGCGGCGGCCGCGCCGATCACTACAGCGTGATCGTCACCGGGCCGTTGATGCCGCCGGAGCAGAGCGCCGCGCTGCACGGCGCCGCGGCCGGTCGCGACGACGTGCAGATCGTCTCCTACACGACCGATCTGCTGCCGAGCATCCGCGCCGCGAGCCTGGTGGTGTCGATGGCCGGTTACAACACCAGCGTGGAGGTGCTGGCGGCGCGCAAGCAGACCATCCTGGTGCCGCGCAGCGCGCCCCGGGAGGAGCAGCGGCTGCGCGCCCAGATGCTCGCCGGTCTCGGACTGTGCCGCTATATCGAGCCTGACGCGGAGCTCGCCGCAGCGCTGGCACGATGGGTGCCGCAGGCGCTCGAGGCTCCACCGCCGCCGGAGCACATGTGGGCCTCGCTCGAGCTGCACGGTGCCGAGCGGATTGCCGCCGAACTCGCCGTGGCCGCGCCCGTGCAGTGCGTGAGCGCACAGGGTGCGGCATGAGCGCGCAGCCAGGCGGACCGGTCGCGTACGTCCTCAAGCGTTATCCGCGTTTGACCGAAACGTTCATTCTCAACGAGATCCGCGCGATGGAGCGGCTCGGCGAGCGACTGAAGATATTCTCGCTGCTGCCGCCCGAACCGCCACCGCATCATCCGATGGTCGCAGAGGTGCGCGCGCCGGTGTTCGCGCCGCCGGGCGGCCGGCTGGCCAGGACGAAGCTGCTGCTGCGATCCCATGCGGCGGCGGCGCGCGCGGCGCCGGTGAACTATGCGCGCACCGTGATGCTCGCGCTGCGCCGGACACTGACTTCGCGTCATCCCGTTTCGCTGTGGCGGCAGTTTGCCCGGGCCGGGGTGCTGGCGGCGGCGTGTCGTCGCGAGGGAGTGCGGCACATACACGCGCACTTTGCCAATGCCCCGACCTCGGTGGCACATTTCGCGCATCGGATGACGGGCATTCCTTTCAGCTTCACGGCGCACGCGAAGGACATCTATCTGTCGCGTCCGGTCGTGCTGCGGCGCCATCTGCGGGCGGCGCAGTTCGTGACCACCTGCACGGCATATAACGGCGAGTATCTGCGGCGGATCGCCCCGGAACTCGATCCGCGCAGGATCCGTGTCGTCTACCATGGCATCGATCTGCAGGCTTTCAGCACCGCCGGCTGCGCGGCGCGCCCGGCTGGCCTCGCGCA